>CALMKK010000173.1 GCA_937867135.1 uncultured candidate division Zixibacteria bacterium | reverse complement strand
CGGTGTCCTGGGCGCTAACGGGTGATATGAAGTAAAATGATTCATATGTTTCGTAATTTCTTCCTGGCGGAATTCTCCGGAATGGAGCGGGAATGGCGGCATTTCCTGCTTCTGATTCTTTGGGGGGCGGTCATTCTGGCCCTTATTACGCTTTTCTATTTTACTTTTACCCATCCCATAATCAATGATATTTACAGCGGCCGTTCCTTGCCGGTCTTGAACCGCTTGATAACGGTGCAGGCCGATATATCGGTTGAGAATTATATTCGAGGGATCGATCGCCATTTTTGGAGACAGACGATTCCACTATCATTCGCCACTTTTTTCTTCTGGTATGTTTTAATTAGAATCCTGGTATTCTTTTTCGGCAAAATAAAAACCGACCGGCCATTGATTCCATACGAAGATCATGGTCTGTTTAAATACGACTGGCTGGCGGCCCTTGCTATTTACACGGTTCTCACAATCATATATTTCTTCCCTTTTCTCAAAGAATTCTCGGGACATTTGATCGGGCCGGCCGAAGATAATATGATGACCTACTGGAACCTCTGGTGGGGGCATCGGATTTTTTCCGAGGGGCAAGGGAGCTTGGCGTTCTGTAATATAATCTGTTTCCCGCAGGGAGTTTCGCTTTATTATCAAGCCTACTCATTTTATAATCTGTTTTTATCCCTCCCCTTGACTTCGCTATTCGGTCTGGCGGCCTCATATAATTTATTGATAATGCATAGTTTTCCCCTGGCCGGGCTGGGAGCCTTCTTCTTAATAAGATATCTCACCCGAAATTCCTGGCTGGCGCTTATAGGCGGCTTCATGTTTGCCTTCGCCCCGTACCATTTCGCCCGGGCCTTGCATCATGTGAATATCAATTCCCTTCAGTTCGTCCCTTTTTTCATTCTTTTTTTAATCAGAGCCATCAAGGAAAAATCGTACTGGAATACTTTATGGGCGGCGCTGTTCTTTCTTTTGAATGCCCTGTGCGATTGGAATTTCATGATTTTCGCCGGGTATTTCATCGCGTTCAGTTATCTTTATCTCGCAATTCGCCGGCGAAAATTGATTCTGGTCGATGTTCTGATTAAGGAAAGTATTATAGTTTTTCTGCCGCTTATTATATTATCTCCCTGGCTGATTCATATGATTATCCCCGGTTTCAATACGGACGGAATAACCGCTATCGGCCACGACAGTTTCGTGACCGACCCCCTGGGCATATTTATCCCGTCGCAATATCACCTGATTGCCCGAATCGGTTTTGTCAAAAGCACAATTAGGTATGTCGGCCGCTACAGCAATCCGTGGGAGTCGGCGCTCTATCTGGGGATACCGGCCCTCTTGGCGGCCATTACGGCGTTCAAATATCATCTGGCCCGAATCGCCAAATATTTTGTCGGATTTCTGGCCATGTTAATCATGGGTGCAGGATGCCATCTTCATATCTTGGGGACCCGGCTGGCGATCGATCTCCCTTATGAAGTAATTATCCATATTCCGTTCCTATCCAATGTGCGGGCGCCATCGCGGTTTATAATCTATGTCCTCATTTTCTGGATTATTATCGTGGTTGTCGGTTTGAATGAGATTTATAAGAGATGGAAAGGGCGAAAATATGGGATATTAGCCTTCACTTTTCTAATCCTGCTTATGACCGTAGATTTCTATTCCTATGATTCCGCCCGAACCAAAGTCATCGCCCCAACCTGTTACGATGCAATTAAGAATGACTCCGGGCAGTGGGGTCTTTTGGATTTGCCGTCGGGTTACGGTCCGACCGCCCGGTACATGATGAACCAGACCTTTCACAATATCCCGATTGTTCAAGGGTTCGTTTCCCGGAAATTGGCACTGTCACTTATTGATAGCCTGGAAATGAAAAATTTGGCGCGTCAAAAGGAGCAATTGACTGCCAACAAGGTCAAATATATCGTAATCCATCGCGAATATCCCGAATCCGATTCATTGAATATCGGCCTTTATCGCGCCACCTATAATGTCATTTCGGAAGATTCCTTAAGTTCGGTGCTGAGAGTGTATTGAAATCGGCGCAAGTCCCTAATTTCCACTTTTATCTTTACATCGACCGCTGAAAGGGTTAAATTATTGGGCTTTGAAGAGAATGAAAACGCGAGTAGGATTTAAATGAAGTTCGACCAACCCAAAGACGATTTCAGTGTCCCGCGGATGGAGGAGAAAATCCTCAAATTCTGGGAAAAAGAAGATATATTCAAGAAGGCGCTCCTGGCCGCTAAAGAAAGGCCGGAGTTTGTCTTCTATGAGGGGCCGCCGACAGCCAATGGCCGGCCCGGCAGTCATCATGTTATCTCGCGCACTATCAAAGACTTAATCTGCCGTTATAAATCGATGAAAGGATTCCGGGTAGAACGCAAGGCCGGGTGGGACACCCACGGCTTGCCGGTCGAAATTGAAGTCGAAAAGCAGCTTCAGCTCGATACCAAATCGAAAGTGGTCGAATACGGCATTGACAAATTTAATCAGAAATGCAAAGAATCGGTCTTCAAATATATCGATGATTGGAACGAAATCACCCGGAGAATCGGATATTGGATCGACCTTTCGGACGCTTATATCACGCTGACCAACGATTATATCGAGACGGTCTGGTGGATACTTAAGAATTATTTCGACCGCGATCTTATCTACAAGGGGTTCAAGACCGTCCCTTATTGTCCGAGGTGCGAGACCGCTCTCTCGAGCCATGAAGTGGCGCAGGGGTACGAAGAGGTCGCAGATCCGTCGATTTTTGTCAAAGTCAAGGCGGCCGACGCCGATTTCAGCTACCTGGTATGGACCACCACCCCCTGGACCCTCCCGTCGAATGCCGCGCTCTGTATGCATCCCGAAGCGGAATACGCCCTGGTGGAATTCGAAGGGGAGAAATATGTACTGGCGGCGGCCCTGTTGGTGAAGGTTCTGGGCCCGGGATTCAATCTTCTCGAAACCAAAAAAGGTTCGGAATTTATCGGACGGAAATATCTCCCAATTTTTGATACGTTCAAGAAACAGGCCGACAAGGCATTCTATGTCATAAACGGCGATTTCGTGACACTGGAGGACGGCACCGGGATTGTTCATATCGCTCCCGGTTACGGCGCCGATGACTATGAAATTGGGCTAAAATACAAGCTGCCAATTTTCCAGGCGGTGGAGGCCGATGGGCATTTCACCGCGGATTCCGGAAAATATGCCGGCAAGTTCGTGAAAGATGCCGACCCGGAAATTATTTCCGATTTAAAGAAGGCCGGCGTTCTCTTTAAAAAAGAGACATACATTCATAATTACCCCTTCTGCTGGCGGTGCGACTCCCCCCTGATCTATATCGCGAGGCAGGCCTGGTATATCCGGACAACCCAGTTCAAGAAGGAATTGATTAAAAACAGCAATATCGTCAATTGGTATCCGGATGAGATTCGGACCGGCCGGATGCTCGACTGGCTGGAGAATAATGTCGATTGGGCGCTATCGCGCGAACGCTTCTGGGGAACGCCCCTTCCCATCTGGGTGTGCGACAATAAAGAGTGCGACCATAAAGTAGCGGTGGGATCAATCGAACAATTGCGCAAAGATGGAATTGAAGTCCCGGGAGAATTAGACCTGCACAAACCAATGATCGATGGAATTCAACTGCGCTGTCCGAAATGCAAAGGAACGATGACCCGGGTGCCGGAGGTGATTGACACCTGGTTCGATTCCGGGTCGATGCCGTTCGCACAGTGGCATTATCCTTTTGAACACAAAGAATATATCGATCGGGGAATCAAATACCCGGCCGACTTTATTTCCGAAGCGGTGGATCAGACCCGGGGATGGTTCTATTCGCTTCTGGCCATATCGACCCTGCTGTTCGATAAACCGTCGTTCAAAAATGTCATTGTCATTGAAATGGTATTGGATAAAGTCGGCAAAAAGATGTCGAAACATAAAGGGAATGTGGTCGATCCGTTCTTGATCGTGCAAAAACACGGCGCCGATCCGATGCGCTGGTATATGTTGTCCAATTCCAACCCCTGGGTGACGACCAAATTTGACGAAGATGGATTGGTTGAAGTTATTCGGAAATTTTTTGATACTCTCAAAAACAGCTACAGCTTCTTTGCCTTGTATGCCAATATCGACGATATTTCGGCAAGAGCCGAAAAGGAAGGGAAATCGGTCGATAAATTCCTCGAGCAGTTTGCCGGGGAGCCGGACCGGACCGATTTATGGATTGAATCGAAATTCAATACGTTGGTGAAAAAAGTGACGGAGAAACTGGATAATTATGATTTAACTCCGCCGGCCCGAATGATTTCCGATTTTGTCATAAATGACCTTTCCAACTGGTATATCAGGCTCAATCGGCGACGTTTCTGGGGTCCGGGCAACGACCCGTCGAAAATGCGGGCATTTTTGACTCTCTATAAGATGTTGTTAGGGACAACCAAATTAATTGCTCCGTACGTACCATTCACGGCGGAAAATCTCTGGCGGGAACTTACCGCCGCCGAGGATGGACAGCGGATGCCGTCGGTCCATATGGCCGAATATCCCATTTGTGACGAGAAAAAAATTCTGCCGGAACTGGAAGAATCGATGACGCTGGCAGAGAAGATTGTCTCGGTCGGCCGGGCGGCGCGGAGCCGGAAGAATTTAAAAGTCCGACAGCCCCTGGCCGGAATTCTGGTCAATGTCGCCGGAATAAACCAATTTGAAAAAATCGGCGGGGAACTGGAGACTATTCTGGAAGAGTTAAATATTAAGGCAATTGAAGAACTCCCGGATCTGGCGGCTGTCGTCAGTTTTAAGGCCAAGTTGAATTTCGCCAAAGCCGGCCCGAAACTGGGCGGTATGGTCAAGGAAGTGGCGGCCAGGGTGGGGAGCCTTACGGGTGATGAAATAAGAGATTTTCTCTCCTCCGGTGAAATAAATATGGCAATTGCCGATTCTACTGTCAGGCTCACATCGGAAGAGCTGGAAATCCAGAAGATTGAAAAAGACGGGTTTGCGGTAGAGAGTGACGGCCCGGTTACGGTGGCGCTTAAGACCGCCATCGATGACAATTTGCGGGACGAGGGATTTGCCCGTGAAATGGTGAATAAAATCCAGAATATGCGAAAATCTTCGGGATTTGAAGTGACCGACCGTATTACTGTGTTGGTCCGCGCGGTCGAACCATTGGCCGGGGCGGTTAATCGATATATGGAATTAATATGCAAGGAAACGCTGGCCGACAAATTGGAACTGGTCGCATCGTTGCCGCCCGAAAACGGCGGAAAAAATTGGAATATTAACGGCATTAACGCCGATATTGCGGTCATAAGGAAATAGATTGGAGTAGCGATGAAAAAAGAAGAACTCGAAAAATATGAAAAGCTGCTTCTAAAGAAGAGAGAGGAACTTCTGGAAGAACTGAAAATCAGCAAATCGCAGTTCAGTGAAACCACCAAGGACGCCACCGGCGACCTCTCCAGCTATTCATATCATATGGCCGACCAGGGCACCGATGCCATGGAGCGCGAAAAGGCCTTTTTGTTCGCATCCAAATCGGGACGGCTTTTGTATCATATCGATGAGGCCCTGCGCCGTCTTCGTAAGGGCGATTTCGGAAATTGCCAGAATTGCGGCAAACCGATTCAGAAAGCCCGCCTCGAAGCGGTTCCCCATGCCCGGCTCTGCATCGAATGCAAGGAACGGGAAGAGGAGGCGAAAGCCGGCCGGTGAGGAAATGCGTCGTTTAATTTTCCTGGTTTCTTTTTTGCTGGCCATCATCGGCGCCGACCAAATAACCAAAGTTTGGGTTCTCAATTCTATATTGCCGGGTCAGATTATTCCGGTCCTGGGACAATTTTTCCAACTAAGACTGGCTTACAATGAGGGGGGGGCGATGGGGACGGTCCTCGGTCCCGGAATTTTTTATCTTATCACGTCCTGTATCGTTCTTGTGGTCGTTCTTTACCTACTTTATGCCAATCGAAATAAAACCATTGCGGCTTATGCACTGGCCGCGGTGGCGGCCGGAGCAATTGGGAATATAATCGATCGGATCCGAATTGGATGGGTGGTTGATTTTCTCGATTTCGATTTTTTCGATATAAATATTTTAGGATACAAATTGGAACGATGGTGGACTTTCAATATCGCCGACTCGGCCATAACGGTCGGTGTCATAATTCTTCTCGTTTATATTCTTTTCATCCCGCACCCCAAAGAATCATTTGAATCCGAACTTATCGAGTCTCACCGGATCTCATGATTAAAGATAGCCCCGAACTTTTGGAACTATCACATCGAATATTAGTTATACTGCACAAGATTAATTTGAGAGGTTTGAAATGATAGACAAAAATGATGTAATGAAAATTCTCTCCGAAATAGATGATCCCGAACTCCGTCGGCCGCTGACCGAGCTGGATATGGTAAAATCAGTCGAAATCGACGGCGGTCATGTCAAAATCGGCATTTCGCTGACCATTCCGGGATGCCCTTTGCGCCAGAAAATAAGCGATGATGTTCTGACAAAAGTGGGCCAATTGCCGGGCGTGGAAAAGGTTGAAGTAGATTTCGGGGTGATGTCCGAGGAACAGCGTAAAAATCTTCTCAATAGACTGCATGGTTCGCAGAATGCCGCGGCCGGTACCCATAACGAGAAGCCGGCCGGCGCCTTCGCCAAACGGGTGATTGCGGTGGCCTCAGGAAAAGGAGGGGTCGGCAAATCGACCGTTACCAGCAACCTGGCCGCCGCATTAAGCAAAATGGGTCATAAGGTAGCCGTCCTCGATGCCGATGTGTACGGTTTTTCCATCCCACGTATTCTGGGACTTAGCGGCACCCCGACTATTATCGATGAGAATATCGTTCCTTTGAGAAAGGGAAATATTCAAGTCATTTCGATGGGCTTTTTTGTCGAGGAAGACGCCCCTGTCATCTGGCGCGGCCCTCTTCTGCATAAAGCGATCAATCAATTTCTAACCGATGTTCTCTGGGATAAAAGCGATTTCCTCATGCTTGATCTTCCGCCCGGCACGGGAGATGTTACGCTGACGATTGCACAGGCCCTGCCCAATGCCGAGTTGCTCGTAGTGACCACCCCCCAGCCGGTTGCGTCGCATACTGCCGGACGCGTTGCCAAGTTGGCAGAGAAAACTAATTTGAAAGTTCTCGGGGTTATCGAGAATATGGCTTATTATGAAATAAACGGCACGCGACAGTACATTTTCGGCAAAGATGGTGGAAAAAACCTCGCTACCGAGTTAAAAGTACCATTTCTGGGACAGATTCCAATCATGACGGAGATTCGCGAAGCGGCCGATGCCGGTTTACCGATGGCATTTTCCGATCATGATGATATCGCCCGGTATTATTTAGATATTGCAGAGGCAATTGTTAGAATGAAGTTATGATTCAGTACTTGTTGCGTAAAATCACTTTATAAGATTTGATAATTTTTTTTAGGGCTGTATGTGGCCTCGGTAAATAATAGAGCAAAAATTCCATTCGCTCTAATTATTCACAAACTAACAAGTTCTGTCGAGAACTATTTTATCGCGTTGTCGGCTTGACGATGACGTATCGATGATATTTATTTCCGTTGTCAGAATTCAAAGATTAACAGCATGTTAATAAGGTGTGGGTAGTTTACGAGTGGGGATGTCTCCTTTTATGCTGCAACGACTTAATTGTTCCGGGATCGCTATTCGCTGTGGATTAAGTGTGGGCAATCCATAGGCGTATCTAATTCGTAAAAGAGACTTATTAAGGATTTTGTTCTCAACTTGGATGAGAGGAGCATCTTATTTTTTTCAATGGATTGGGGGATAGGTGACAACTGTAGTTAAGAGTAACAATTGCCGTCTGTGGGGGGAATGCCTCAATTATATTTCCCTCCGCATTAAAAATTCCACTTACAGCACCTGGTTTAAGCATACCAGGGGCGAAATGGACGAAACCGGACAATTGAGAATAATTGTCCAGAACAATTTTGTTGCCGATTGGTTGACCGGCAAATTTTCCGAATTGATCGGCGAGGCAATTCGGGAGGTCAACGGGGGCCCGCTGAAGTATGCATTTGAGATTATGGAGCCGGGTGAAGTAACCGCTCAGACTGAAATTGAATTTCACCATATTCCACCGCCGGCCCGCCCGGTTCATAATGAATGTAATCTCAACGAGCGCTACCGTTTTGATAATTTTGTGGTCGGGGATTTCAATCAATTCGCGCACGCGGTAGCGGTAGCCGTGGCCGAGTCACCGGGTAAAACCAACTATAATCCTCTTCTTATTTATGGCGGGACCGGACTCGGGAAAACCCATCTGGCGCAGGCCGTTGGGCATTTCATAAAGGATAAATCCCGCGATACGCGCGTCATTTATGCCACTTCTGAAAAATTCACTTCCGATTTCATTAATTCCATATCCAATGGGACCATTTCCAGTTTCACCACGCAGTACCGCACGGCCGATGTTCTTATGATTGATGATATTCAGTTCTTTTCCGGCAAGGAATCGACCCAGGAGCAGTTTTTCCATACGTTTAATGATTTGCATCAATCGGGGAAGCAGATAATTTTGACTTCGGATCGCCACCCCAAGGATACCAAGGGACTGGAAGAGAGGCTTTTGTCGCGATTCTCATCGGGATTGGTGGCCGATTTGCAGCCCCCCAACATGGAAGCGCGGGTGGCGATATTGCGAAGGCGAACCGAAGCTGAAAGCATCTCGATTCCGGAGGATGTTCTCTATTTCATCGCCAACAATGTCACTACCAACATTCGGGAACTTGAGGGATGTTTCAACCGTCTTCTGGCTTATGCGTCGCTGGAAAAAGCGCCGATTACGCTGGAATTTGCCGTCCGGATTCTGGGTAAGGAATTGACTCGGGGTCGAAAGGATGTTACAATCGATGAAATCAAGAAAAAAACGGCAGAATTTTTCAAGATTGATCCGGCGATGCTGACGGCCAAGAAGAAAACCTCGGAGATTGCCCTGGCCAGGCAAGTGGCGATGTTCCTTTCGCGCAAGTACACCCAGAGCTCCCTCAAGATTATCGGCGATGCGTTCGGTGGGCGGGATCATTCCACCGTAATTCATGCCTGCAATCTCATCGAAGAACGAACCTCGTCGGACCTGAATTTCCGCGAGAAACTCAATACTTTAACAACAATTTTAATGGGTTAAAAACTGTGCAGGATATGTGGAATAAGCGGTTGGAGAAAAGTGGAAGATGCGGCGATGTGGACAAGGCCGGAAGGAAAAATCTTTTGTTGACATTTAGTCCTCAAAAAACATATCCTCTCTTGAGAGATTAAGTGCTTTACTGCGAACAAAATATGACCCGAGAACGGTATCAATTTGTGATATATAAACATTTTAACATACCTTATTAATACTCTGCTTTTATATGATTAAATAAGAGAATAGTATTCTTTTGTGAAAAGAACGCCGGAGGAACTCAGAAATGAAATTTAACCTTTCAAAATCAAGACTCAGCGGATATCTTCAATCGGTTTTGCAAGTCGTGCCGACTAAATCGACTCTTCCCATCCTGTCGAATATTCTTTTTGAAGCGCTGGAAGATAAGCTGAAAATTTCCGCGACGGATCTGGAAGTTTCCATCACGGCCACTTTCGATTGTGCCGTAAGCAAAAAGGGGACGGCGGTTCTTCCGGGAAAGATGCTGTTTGATATTATCAAAGAGTTGCCGGAATCGGAATTATCGTTTGAAGGGACACCGAGCCGCGTAGAAATTAAAGTACCCAATGGAAATTATCGCCTGGCCTGCGCCGCCGCCGATGATTTTCCCAAACTTCCACAAATAAATACCAAGAAACAGATCAATATCGACGGAGCCGATCTGGTGGCCATGATAAAAAAGACCACCTTTGCCTGCTCTACCGATGAAACGCGTCCGGCTCTCAACGGTGTTCTCTGGTCCACCAAGGGGGATATGATGAATATGGTGGCCACCGACGGGCACCGTTTGGCCAAGGTATCGATCGAGAATAAGAAGCTGAAAGGGATGTCCGAGGATATAATTATTCCCCCGAAAGTCCTGAATATTATCCCGAGATTTGTAAGTGAAGGGGATGGGGAAATCGGAATTATTTTCGGTGAGAATAATATAATCTTTAATCTCGGCGATATCGTGCTGACTTCGCGCTTGATAGAGGGCCCCTATCCCAATTATGAGCAGGTTATCCCGACCAACAATGACAAGAAAATGGTTATGTCCAAAGAGGAATTGGGCGGCGCGGTCCGCCGTGTTTCAATTCTTTCCAATTCCCTGACGCATCAGGTGAAATTTACTATCAAGGGAAATGCCCTGACCATTTCGACCACGAATGCCGATGTCGGCGGGGAAGCGAAGGAGACTCTTACCTGTGACTTCACCGGAGAACCGGTTGATTTAGGGTATAACGCCACTTATGTCACCGAGATTTTGGGAAAAATTGATGGTGAAGAAGTGATTTTTGAGCTATCCAGCGCCGTGGCGGCCGGGATCGTCTATTCGCCGGCGGTTCCGAGGGAGAATTTCCTTTGTCTGATAATGCCGCTAAGGCTGGCGGATTAATAAGATTCGGCCGGATTGTCAAGAGAATGGATGACCCGGCCGTTTTTGTCCCATGCAGGTTCAATCATTAAATCTTGTATCCTTTCGCAATTTCAAATCGGCGTCGGTATCGTTTGATTCCGGCGTTAATATCTTTCACGGACGCAACGGCGCCGGGAAAAGTAATTTACTGGAGGCTCTCTTTGTACTGCTCTTGGGGCGCTCGATGCGGGGCGCGGTCGATGCCGTGATGGTCAAGGACGGCGCCGGAGTGTACCGTCTGGAAGGGGAGGTGGAGTTGGAGAGCCGTGTTCATTCGCTGGCGGTGGCCTATCAGACCGGGGGGCGAAAAAAAATAACGATCGATAAAGTTTCCGCGAAGGTTTCCGAATTATTTGAACGGTGCAGTGTCGTTTCGACCGCGCCGCTCGATCTGGAGATTCCGGCGGGGGCCCCGTCGAAAAGACGCGAATTTCTCAATATTTATCTCTCTCAGGCCTCCAAGCGATATCTGGCCCTTCTCACCGATTATTATAAAGTTCAGGAGCAGAAAAATTCCTTTCTTAAACAGGATACGGAAGGGTTGGAAACGCCGTACGATGATTTACTTATCAAATTCGGTTCCGCTCTCATGCTGGAGCGGCTGTCGTTTCTTCTCTCACTCGCGGAACGAACCGTCTTTCACTATGAGCAGATATCGGGCGGACAAAAATTGACAATGACCTACGTGCCGTCGGTTCCACTCGGTGAGCAGGATACGACCCTTGAAAAAATTGAAGCCCGGTTCCGGGAAAAACTGGTGCGGTACAAGGATCGGGAGCGGATACTGCAAACGGCGCTGGTGGGGCCGCATCGCGATGATATCGATTTTCAGATCGGCGGATACCCGGCGCGCTCCCACGGCTCGCAGGGGGAATTGCGAACCGCCGCAGTCGCTCTCAAACTGGCCGCTTTTGAATATCTCAAACAGATTCGCAAAATAACGCCGATTCTTCTTCTGGATGAAATATTCGCCGAACTCGATAACAGCCGCAAAGAGAAATTGATTGAATCATTCGGGGAATTCGGCCAGCTGTTTCTGACGACCGCCTCCGAGGTCCCGCCCCGATTATTGGATCGAGGGTGCAAATTTACAATTGCGAACGGTACGATTGCGAGGGAGTGAGGGGGTAAAGATGCCGGTTCTAAAAATATCCGCCATTTCCAAGAGTTTCGGGGAGAAGAAAATTCTGGATAGTCTGAATTTTGAGACTTCCGACGGCGAGCTGGTGGTGGTACTGGGGCCGTCGGGGTGCGGCAAATCGACCCTTCTGCGGCTGATTTCGGGGCTCGATGATCCCGATTCCGGCGAAATCTTTATCGGGGAGAGACGGGTTGACCTTCTTCCGCCGCAAAAACGAAATGTGGCTCTTGTTTTTCAGAACTATGCTCTTTATCCCCATATGACGGTCGCCCAGAACCTGGCTTTCCCTCTCAAAGTGGCTAAATTTGACCGTCGTGAAATCAACGAGCGCGTTGCTCAGACGGCCGAATTAATCGGCCTCGGCGACCGCCTGAAGGCTCGACCGGCCGAACTCTCCGGCGGTCAGCGTCAGCGGGTGGCGCTGGGGCGGGCCATAATCAGAAAACCGGATTTATTTCTGCTTGATGAGCCGCTTTCCAATCTTGACGCCGATCTCCGGGCCCGGATGCGACGCGATATTGTCGAACTGCAAAAGCGGTTGGGCACGACCACTGTCTATGTCACCCATGATCAGGTCGAGGCGCTGACAATGGCCGACAGGTTAATTGTCCTCGAAGGGGGGCGAATCAGGCAGATGGGAACGCCGGAAGAAGTCTACAACCGCCCGGTGGATACTTTTGTGGCGTCGTTTCTGGGAACGCCGAAAATAAATTTGATTGAAGGTACAATTTCCGATAATAAAATTCAGCCGTTTGATCTGCCGGTATCGCTTCTACCGCCGGGATTCAAAGCCGACAAATTCATTAGCGGTATCCGCCCGGAGGATATTGTGATTGCGCCGGAGGGTCAATATTCCGGTATCGTCAAGAATGTTGAGTATCTAGGCGACCGGGCGGTACTATCGATTCAATTTGATAATTTGATTTTGACCGCCTCCGCCGGGCCGAATCAGATTGGTGCCGATAGCCCGGTAAGATTTAGTATTGCGTCTGGAAAGGTGCTGTTCTTTCAGGAATAAAATGCATCTACGGGCAGACTAAAGCCCGTCACGCACAAAAAAAAGGGGCGAGCGAAAGAGCAGCCCCTGCAATCATACAATAATTTATTCCCAAATCACATATTCCCCGCGGTGGCGATGACATAATTGGTCGTGTCGAAATACCGGCGCGCTGTCCTCATCACCAGCCCCCTATCGACCTTGCGGATATTATCAAGATAAGACTCGTCATAATCATATCCGACACCCAGATATTCGTTTACCCCCATATAATAAGCCTGATTGATACGCGAAAGATTGGCGGTTAGATATGATCCCCAGATCGAATTTATCGCTTCGGTAACTTCGCTGTCGGTCGGCATCGCCGTCTTAAGTCTGTCTATTTCCGCCAGAATACCGGATTTGGCCTTTTCAAAATTAGCCACGCTGGTTCCGATACTGCAGATATACCACCCGAAATTGCGATCCAGATTCACGCCGGCCCCGACGGAGTAAGCCAGTCCCTGCTGTTCCCGCAATACTTTCTGGAGCCGCTTGGAGAGAACCGCCGCGGTGACATCGAGCGCCGCCGCATCGGGGGATTTCGCCGACGGCAGAAGATTCCCCAAATAAATATAGACCTGTTCTTTTTCCATTTTCTGATTGGCCGCTTTGACAGTCACGACATTGCCCGGGCGGACCGCCTCGATCGGCGTGAAGCCTGCTTTCGGAACGGCCCCAAGGGTGCTTTTAACCAGCGCCATGATTTCGTCCGGATTGCGGCTGGTGCCGATCGTGACAATCATATTTTCCGGAGAATAAAATTTATGATGATACGTTTTCAAATCCTCGACCGATATGGAACCGATACTCCGGAAATTTCCTTCGATAGTGCGGGCATAGGCGGTGTTTTCGAACAGGGTAGCGTAGAACAGATCCCGGGCCACTTTATATGTGGAGCCGCCGCTCCGCCCCAAAAGCCCCATAATTTCGGCACGAACCTTCTCCACCTGCACAGAATCAAAGGCCGGGTGGGCGATCATGTCGCTGAAAATTTCAATCCCCTTGGGCGCAAATTCATCGATTGTCTCGAATTTCATGAAGGCGAACTGACGGGTCGTGTAGCGGTCATCGTACGGTATCCAGGGGTTGTCATATAAAGTCACCTTGGCGCCGATTGACGCCAGATCTTTCGACAACTGCTCGGCGGAACGGCCGACCGTTCCCTTTTCGATTAAATGATTGACAAAATCGGTGATCCCTTCCTTACCATCCGGCTCCGTTGCGGTTCGATTCATACCAATGACATTAAGGGCGAAGACCCGGCTGTCGGGATTCGATTTGATAATGACGGTCAGCCCGTTATCAAATATCTGTTTCAAATAATTGGCGTATCGTTTTTGCTGCGTTCCCGCTTCCACCTGAACGACCGGCATTTTGAAATTTCGGCCCGCGGTTAAATCATATTTGGGAAAGGTTGCGGTTTTATAATAGGCGATAACCTGGTCGGGTGATGGTCCGATCGGGGTATAAACCGCTTCATTCGGATTCTCTTGCGACGGCGGATAAACGACCGTTGTTATTTCATTCAAAGCAGTCAGGTAATTATTGCAGGCCTTTTCAATATCGGTTCTTTTAACCGAATCGACTCGGGTCTGAAATTTTTCAAAAAAATCCCAGCCGGTGATGGCCATCAAAGGCGCCACCGTGAACCCGTAGTAGTGCAATTTTTCCGACATGAAAATTTCATTGCACCGGCGGGTGATTTTGTAGCCATTGAGAAGTTCTTCGGAGGGCGGATTAGAGGCCAGATTTTTCAGGATGCTATCGGTGATTTTGACAATCGAGTCGGCCACCCCGGCGCGGTCGGATATTATCTGGATATTGAACCGCGAGAATTCTTCCTTGGTATCGAGCGAGGCCGATACCGACGAAGCCAGCGGCTCGCTCCCGGCCTTCAGGGCCCGCGCCAGCGGAGAATTTTCCTCGTCCGAGAGGTAATCCTCCAGAATGGCAAAGGCAAAATAATCCGGGTCGGTGTATTTTGGGGCTTCTATGGAAAAATTCAGATAAGTCGATTTGCTCCTGGCGGCCGTCTTGAATATCTGCGTCCCTGAAAGTTTTTTATAATCGATTGCCGGCACCGGTGGTAAATCGGCCCGGGGAAATTTGCCGAATATACCTTTGACCATTTCCGTCATTTTTGGCGTTTCAAAATCTCCAATAATGAGAGCAATCATGTTGTTGGGGCCGTAAAACCGTTTCCAGTAATCGATAACAGCTTCGCGCGGAATATTGGCGATGGTCGCCTCATATCCGATAACCGGCCGTTCGTATGGTGTCCCGGCCAGGGCTTTTTCATCGGCGAAATTTTCCGCCGGCGCCCCTTCAGCGTCATTATCCTTTTTCATTTCCTCGATGACAATCTTCCGTTCTTTGGGAAATTGGCCCTCGGGGAAATTGGAGTTGAATAGCATATCGGCTTGAGTGGCCATGCCGTAATTGATATAGTCTTTCGGCATCAAAACCAGATAAGCGGTGAATTCTTTCCGAGTGAAGGCATTAATATATCCCCCCAGCCGTTCGATTCCGCCCGAGATTTCTTCCTGCGTCCGCGACGCGGTTCCATCAAAAAGGAGATGCTCCAAAAAATGGGTGACGCCGTTATTGTAAGTTGATTCATATTTACTGCCGGATTTGACAAAAATCAGCGAGGTTATCATGGGCGAGGCATGGTTTTCCTTAAGAATAACCTGCATCCCGTTATCAAGGGTGAAACGACTGATATTGGCCTCCTGTCCGAAAGCGGCTGAAAAAAGGCCGAACAGGAACAATGCCAATAAAACACCCCGCATTGATTTCTTTTCCCAAGATAAATATGCCATTCTATTCTCCCTTTTTAATGCGCAAAAAAGATACAACTTCGAAAATTGTCCGATGACCCTTTTCCCATCCGATAACTCTATTAAATTCAAAATTTTAACCTATCCGACCAAGCGATTTCTGTCAAGGGAAAAGACGAAATTTGATTTGACAATATATCTCTTTCTCATATATTGCGGGCAAGTTTTTATGTCTTATACGCACCAAAAGAGAAATAATTCCGGAATCCCGAGCTGGTTGACTGTTATCGGAATAGCCCTGATGGCAATGACTTTCGCCATTGGAATTATGGCTGTGGCCGAAGGGGATCGCGTTGCACCGAATCCTTCTGACAGCACCCGTCCCGGAGCCAGAGCGGTGGCCCCGTGGGCCGACAACGGTATGACCGCAAATGGCTCGGCCTTTCCCGAGGAGTCTCCCTTTTTTAACGCCCCGGCGGTGGTCGGCACTTTCAGCATTGATACCAGCCGTCCCGGCTCGGAGGCGATAACTCATTTCACCTCCGCCAATACCGGCCTCCGGTCATTCTCTCCGCGAACCACGGCGGCCTCTATTTCCGCCAAAAAGGCGTTGGAATTTACTCTCATTGGCGCCAAGCCTTCCGGGACCTCCTAAATTTCCCGCCATTTTTTCCTCGATTCTTAAGATAATATTTTTAAACTTTTAATTTATAACCTAGAGGAACAACTCTATGAAAGGTCAAACTTGGAGATTTGTCGTAACCGGCATTCTGATTGTTCTGGCTTTTGTCGGCTTCTGGAACACTCTCAGATACTGGACCCTGTCGGCCGCAGACAAAGCACGGATGGACGAGGTAAAGCCCGGCTCCTCGCAGGAATTGGAACGCAAGGCAATGCGTCTGGGATTGGATTTGCAGGGCGGCCTGCATGTTGTACTGCGGGTTGAAATGGAAAAAATCGAAGCGTCGGCCCGAACCGATGCGGTCGATCGCGCCATACAGGTTATCCGCAATCGTATTGATTTCACCGGTGTCGTCGAGCCGCTTATCCAGAAGCAGGGGGATGACCGTATTATTGTCGATCTCCCCGGATATACCAATGCCGCGCAAGCCGAGAATATTATCGGACAAACCGCGCAGTTGGAGTTCAAATTGCTTGAATCACCCGACAATGCCGCGCTGATTCTCAAGAAAATCGATTCTGTCATCGCCACCGCCGTCAAAACCGGGACCGCCGATTTCAAAGTTGAACCGAGTTCGACCAGCCCCCAGACCGGGCAGGCATCGCCGGTACCGCCATCCTCCGATACGAGCAAGAAGGATGTCTTCTCCGATTTTCTCAATCAGGATACCGCCCAGGTTGCCAATGAAGCGATAGAAGGGGAGACTCCGTTCACGCAATATTTGGCGCCGTTTCTCTCCGCCAGCAGAAGCAACACCATGTGGCCGGGATATATTGTAGCGGAGCGGGACCGTGCCCTCGTGGAAAAAATGCTGAATATGCCCGATGTGAAGAAGATGATTCCTGAGGATGTCCAATTTGCCTGGTCGACCCGGGCCGATGTCCGCGACGCCCAGAGTGTTTATTACCTCTATATTTTGAAAAACAAGGTTCAATTTCTGGGGAAGAACCTGGAACGAATCAAATTGGGGCGCGGCCAATATCAGGAACATACGGTCGATTTTCGTCTTTCCGGTCCATCCGCGGCCGCCTTTGCCCGCCTGACCGGAGCCAATATCGACAAACCGCTGGCGATTGTTATTGACAACAAAGTCGAATCGGCGCCTTTCATTAATTCCAAAATTAGAAACGAAGGGCAGATAACGATGGGCAGTTCCGCGGCTCTGCAGGACGCTCAGAATCTGGAAATTGTTCTCAAGGCGGGCGCCCTTCCGGCACCCGTGGAAATTATCGAAAAAGATGTCGTCGGTCCGACCCTCGGTTCCGACTCGATTCGCAAAGGGATGACATCATCAATAATCGGACTGCTTGCCGTTTTCATTTTTGTCGGCATTTACTACCGTATTTCCGGATTGATTGCCGATATCGGTCTTCTTTTCAATATCTTTTTCCTGCTCTCGATTATGGCCGGTTTGAGCGCCACTTTGACGATGCCGGGGATTGCCGGGATTATCCTGACCATCGGTATTTCAGTCGATTCCAACATTCTTATTTTCGAGCGTATTCGAGAAGAATTGCGGTCCGGTAAAACCGTGCGGGCGTCAATTGATGCCGGTTACAATCGGGCCCTTCTGACCATTATTGACAGCCACGTCACGACTTTGATAACCGCCGGGGCGCTCTTCATATTCGGCGCCGGCCCGATCAAAGGATTCGCCGTTTCACTCTTCTGGGGCGTTACGATATCACTCTATACGGCGGTCGTGATTACCAAGATGATTTTCGACATTCGCAAGGGTTATCAGACCCTGAGCATATAGCAAGGAGATAAGAAATGTTTCAAATACTGCATGGGACCAATATTGATTTCATCGGCCAGCGTTATAAAGCCTTTATATTCTCGGGCATATTGGTGAGCATCGGCCTTGTTGCTCTGGTGATGATTTTCCTGGGGAAAGCCAACATGGGGATTGATTTCGCCGGAGGCACGATGATACAGGGCTCTTTCGCCAATCCGATCAATGTATCAGATTTACGAAATGCCGTTACGTCCGGCGGCTTTCCCGAAGCCGCCATCCAAAGAGTTGATCGTTACAATGTCCCCAATGCCTATATCGTCCGAGTTAAAGAGACTTCAATTGGAGGAGAGAAAGCGGTCGATCATCTGATGAGAATTATTACCGAGAAATTCCCCGGTAATACTTTCACCAAAGATTCCGAGCATACCATCGGCCCGGCCGTGGGAGAGTCGCTCCGTCGCAGCGCCATCTGGGCCGTTCTGGTATCGGTTCTCGGCATGATCGTTTATATCGGATTGCGGTTCGATTTTCGGTCCGGGGTAGCGGCCACGATTGCGACTTTTCACGATGTCTTGGCAATCACCGGTATTTTCTTCATCCTGAACAAAGAGATTACGCTTTTGGTCATCACGGCGCTTCTAACCCTGGCCGGATATTCCCTGACCGATACAGTCGTAGTCTATGACCGTATCCGTGAAAATTTGAAGAAATATCGCAAGAAAGGGGAGTTTGTAAGCACGGTCAATCGATCCATAAACGAGGTTTTATCCCGAACGGTGATAACTTCCATGACCGTGTTTTTAGTAGTAGTTATCCTTTATTTCTTCGGCGGCGAAGTTCTTCGGGATTTTGCATTCGCCATGGTATTGGGCGTTATTGTAGGAACATATTCCTCGATTTTTGTGGCCAGCCCGATTGTGATTGAATGGGAAGCGAGATTCCCGAAACGATTTAAATAAACAGTCATATGAAAGCCCGCTTTGGCGGGCTTTCTTTTAATAATGAAATGGATCACGAGTCGGAAATAAAAATTGATTTGGGCAACGAACTTAATTATCGACGCCTGATCGACTTCTGCGCCACGGCCGGCCAGACTATCAAGCAGGATAACTATTTTTTTGATACCGACGATCGGGCTCTGCTTAATTGCCATTGGGCAGTCCGGGTCCGGATTGAGGCAGATACGGCTTCCCTGACTCTCAAGGGGCCCAAAGAAAAAAGCCCGGCAGGGTTGGCGATGCGCCCGGAACTTATTGCCGAAATTTCGGTTGCGAAAGCGCAATCATTATTAGCAGATGGAATTGCCGTTGCCGAATTGCCGGAGAAGTTTCAGCCTTTTTTGTCATCCGAAATTGCCGGCAAAACCCTCCGGTCCAATATCTCCTTTGTAAATTATCGTATCACCTCGCCCTGGACAGTGAATAATTTGAATTTAACACTGGAAATAGATCGGACCGTTTTCTCCGACGGGGCCATTGATTATGAACTTGAGATTGAGTTGCCGGAGGCCCGGCTATTTCAAATAGTCGTGGAAGCTCTGCCGTCCTTTCTGAGCCGACTGGGGATTCCTCTTGTATTTCAACCGGAGAGCAAATTGGCGCGCGCCCTCAAAAGGAACGAAGCCGGATGAATTTCTCCGCCAGCCATTCAAAACATAATGGAAAATAATGACAGCTTTTTTGTATAATATTAAAATAAGAGATGAATCGCCCAATATGAATGACACTAAGAGGTTACTATGAAAAAAATGTTCGCGCTTGTCCTAATGTTTGCCTTTATTTCTGTGCCCTATGCGGTCGCCCCGGCTCAGGGGCCATCGGCCCTTTATCCCTTTTCGATGCGCTATAATCCGGATTTGAATCTGTTGCGGGTTTTCGCGACCCCCCCGGGATATGACCGTTACCCGGAACAAAAAATGACCGAATTTCAGGCGTGGCTGACCAATCTTCCCCTTCTTCCTTCGGCCATGCCGGTCGCATTGTGGAACGGTCAGATCGTACAATCCTATGATTCCGTAGGGGGCGTCATCGATCTCGGTGTTGCGACCGAACAACAGAGGGATGCCGACATCCCGATTCAATTGATTATGGAATATCTTCGTGCCGCCAAAGGCCTGGGAGATTATCCATTCATCGTCTCTCCGAAAGATACCATGACTTTCAACAAATGGCTCAATGGCACCTATGCTTTTGATTCCCGGATGAGACTGATTCATCAGGCCGGGCCGAAACGGGACGCCAACGATGATGAATATTATCGCTTCATGAGCCTGGTGATGCATTTCATAGAAGGACGGACTCTCCTTTTGAATCTGACTCCGATTGAGGAAAAGGATATCGCCCCCGGTTCTCTGTATATTCAATTTAAAGACGATCAGGATTCCCTTGGACATACGGCTGTCATTCTTGAGGTTTGCATCAATCCCAAAGGGGAGCAACTCCTTTTGGTCGGATGGGGTGGCCGTCCGGCGCGCTCTTTTGCCGTGGCTCGTCCTTTTCCAATAAGTGACAGGATCTGGTTTACCGCACCGGAATTGAAGGATCGTCTCAAAGAATATGGTCCGGGACAATTTTATCGTTTTAAACGTTAATTTTTAGTTGCCGCCGGATTTCCGGCTCATATCTTTAAAGGGATGGCTAAGAGCAGAGCAATCCCTTTCTTTTTTTTGATTTTGACCCTCTTTATTATCTTTTATAAGGTCTCTTCGGCCCGTACTCTCACATTGGATAGGGGCTCCGATCTTCAATCGGTCATCGATTATGCCGCCGACGGGGATACTATTATCATCGCCGCCAAAATTTTCGAGGCCGAACCGGTTTCCTTTGTTGATTCTCTGTGCGGAAATTGTCAAATTCAAAAAACCTTTGTGCCGGCCCGGTGCGGTTTTATTATCAGAAACAAATCGTTGCATCTTCTTGGAGTTGACCGGAAAAAATCTATCCTTCAAACTAATGCCGGCTACGGTATTTTCTTTGAAAACTCGCCCCATTCATCGATTGCCAATTTGACCGTTACCGGCGGACGGCGGGATATTGACGGCAATGCCACGGATGCCGCCATTGTTGTCCGAAATTCAAAATTACGGGCCGAGCAATTGGATATAATAAATAACAATCGCCGGCTTGATTCGGTGGTAGTCGGAATCGGCGGGATTGTCGGCCGCGAGGGGGCCGAGCTATACATTGAGCAATGCAATATTGTCAATAACGGTTGGGACGGTATCGCCCTTTACCGCGGCGCCTCGGCAGTGGTCACCGATTGTCTGATTAAAGATGGCCGCGGCGCCGGCATCGGTGTCACTTGGGATGCCACCTGTGTCGCCTATCGCAATGTTGTTACCGGCTACTGGAAGGGAATCGGGGCTTTTGGCTCCTCCTGGGTTATCGCCCGCAATAACGCGGTCTTCGATAATCTCGGATGGGGAATCATTGCCACCGGTTCATCTTATATGGACATAACTAATAATGTGATCAACCATAACGGTAATTGCGGTATTGCCCCTTGGTCGACCGAAAGCCGGGGGAGAATCACCAACAATATTGTAACCAATAACGGCTGGCGGAAGGAATGGGTATGTCCCTGTGTGGGGATTTGGAATTACGGTGATTGGGCCAAGTGGCAATTCGCCTATAATATTGTCTGGAATAATAAAGAGGGGAATTATCGGGATATCTGGGATCAAAGTGATCTCAACGGCAACCTTTCGGCCGACCCAAAATTTGTCGGGGAATCGATTTTTATTCTAAAATCAGACTCGCCGGCTATTAATGTCGGGCATCCCGAGATATTCGATGCTGATGGAACCCGCTCCGATATTGGTATTTACGGCGGCCCTCAGGCCATGGGCCGCAAATTCCCCGGCCGATAATCCTTAATATTAAGCTCTGGTTTTCTCCTATTTTTTCATTTTAGTATTGTCGGGAATTTTCCCTGACGAATAATCGCATTTTATTTTATGACGGGTCCGGCGGAGAATTTCGAGTGGCGAATTATCATCCATTCTTGCGCCGGCTTCAACCGATCGGACTAATTCCACTCGTTAACATTTCCCGATATTATGGAGATCCTCTCTCCTATTATTTGACTTGACAGGCTGGCATAATTTATTATACTGCCAGCCGCAATCGGACCACACGTCCCCATCGTCTAGCCCGGTCTAGGACACCGCCCTTTCACGGCGGTAACAGGGGTTCGAATCCCCTTGGGGACGCCAATATGTTGTGTGCCAATAAGTTATTGGCATTGCAATATGGGGCAATTCAGTCCATTATCCACATTGAATGATATAACTTAAAGTCGGATAACACCTTATAATTTCAATCACTGCACAGAGCATCAATAACAACGCGACTCCGCAACATATTGTTATCCTTAACATTACACATTTTTCATTAAAATATAATGCACCATTCCCCTGTGGTCTCCCCTATAACACCGAATAACCCTGAATAACTTGCAACGTCCTTTGTCTCAGTTTAGGCACAGTCCATGGACCATTGATGATTGTGGCCGAGGTTTGGATACACTGACCTACAGATTGACCTGATGACGAAGTGTGTCTCAAATCGCTCAACCTCACCAAGAACTGTCCAGTCATCTTCCAAATTGATTGGATACTTCGACCCCTACTTCGCGCCTGCCCCCATTTGTATTACCACCTTCCATGTCAGTCATGCGGTATTCGCAGCATTGATGTGAATAAGCACCGCGGCGATTGTGTATTTGATCGGGGGGTTCATGTTATATTGAGTCACTAATTCTTTTCCTTTTTTTTACACTTTCCCGCCAATTCTGTCGGCAAAGGCCAGCTGTGCCCTTGAGCCAACAGACCCAGAGCGTCCTCCGGTCCCCAGGTGCCGGCGGCATAATTGGGGAAATCACTGGGTGGAGCCACTGCCCAAACCTCAAGCACCGGCATGAAGAGCCGCCATGCGGCTTCGACTTGGTCGACGCGCATGAACAACGTGGCATCATTCTTCATGACATCCCAAAGCAACGTCTCATAAGCATCGGGGGATGGCGCGGCGAAGCTCTCGCGATAATTAAACCGCATATCCACCGGCCGCAACAGCATCTTCGGCCCGGGATATTTAGCCTGAAAGCTCGAAATGATGCCTTCCTCCGGCTGGATCGAAAGAACGAGTCGAGACGGATGCCAATCGCGACCGGACTCGGGGGGGAACGACTGATGGGGCACACCACGGAATTGGATGGCAATTTCGGAGGCCTGCCGGGTGAGTCTCTTTCCGGTTCTAAGATAGAAAGGAACGTCCTGCCAGCGCCAATTGTCAAGGAACAGCTTTAGCGCCACGAAAGTCTCCGTCTGGGAGTCGCGCGATACGCCGTCTTCTTCTCGATAACTGGACACTTTCTTGCCCTCGACCCAACCGGGGCCGTACTGCCCGCGTACCACGCACTGATGGACTGCGTCACGGGGAATCGGACGAACTGCGTGGAGCACATCCACTTTCTTGTTGCGAATCTCATCGGCATTAAAAGAGACCATCGGTTCCATGGCCACGAGGCAAAGGAGTTGCATCAGGTGATTCTGCACCATGTCGCGCAGCGCTCCCGCGTGGTCGTAATAACCGCCACGATGTTCGACACCGACAGCTTCGACGGCGGTAATGGTTACATAATCCACGTAACGCCGGTTCCACAGCGGCTCGAAGAGCGGATTGGCAAAGCGGAACGCCAGAATGTTCTGCACCGTTTCCTTGCCCAAATAATGGTCGATGCGGAAGATCTGGCATTCCTCAAAATTGGCGGCGAGGATGGCATTCAAGGCACGGGCGGATTCCAGGTCATAACCGATCGGCTTCTCGACCACAATCCGCGCCCATTTCCGGTCGCTCGCCAGTCCGGCCTTGCCGAGATATTTCGGGATTTCGCCGAACATACTCGGAGGTGTTGCCATGTAAAAGATGCGATGGGCTTTGGTGCCCCATTCCTTTTCCAGCTTTGCGCATTGTTCGCCCAGGGCCGAGTAGGTCTGCAGCTTTTTAAAATCCCCCTGCTGATAGTGGATGTGTCTCGCAAACTCGCTCCATTCGGCGGCTTTCACCTTTCCCTGACGCGAAAACTTCTTGACACCGTCATGAAGGCGTCGACGGAGCTTTTCGTCACTCAGGTCGATACGATCCACGGTGATGACCGAGAAATCAGCGGGCATACTTCGGTCTTGGGAGAGGTCAAACAAGGCCGGTACGAGTTTCCGCCAGGTCAAATCACCGGCTCCGCCGAAGATGACGAACACAGTCGGCTCCAGTTTGTCATTCGTTTTCATGATTCTCACTCCTTTTCCCTTTCCGTTTCGATTGAGCCTTCCGTCCTGCACCGTTTAAAGAGATGCGTCCCGACGTGATGCTTTTGGAATTTGATGAGTCCTCCGATAAAAATTGAGAAGCCGCATCCGCGTCAAGCATCCATGTGAGAGCTCCCGGATGCGGTTGCACCATGGTCGCGGGGAGATCCTCGCGAGATTTGGCGCTCACGAGAATTTCCTTGACGATGGCCGCTTTCTTCATGCCGGCCACAAGAAACAACACGGCTCGCGCACGGTTAATAACCGGCAAAGTAAGAGTTACGCGCCAGCTCGCAAGGTGTGGCACAAAGACTTCCCGCACAAATTTGTGCCGCTCCCGAAGAATTTCAGTTCCGGGAAATAGCGATGCTGTATGGCCATCCTCACCGACTCCCAGCAGAATCAGGTCGCACACCCCGGTAAAAAGCGGCAATAAGGTCTGCAATTCCCGTTCGTATTCACACGCAGCGACCTCCGCTTTTGCCTCGCCCCTTATGCGATGGACATGCAGAGGCAAGATGGGCATACGGGAAATTAATTCGTGTTGGACCATCCCATAATTGCTGTTGGGATCATCCGGTGGCACCATTCGCTCATCGCTGAAGATAAAATGGATCCGGCTCAAATCCACCGCTTGGGTTATCAGCAGATCTGCCAGACACCGGTATACACCGCGCGGGGTGTTGCCGCCGGAAAGCGCAATCAGGCATTTACCCCGTTCACGAATAGCCGCCGTAATCTTAGTGATGATCGCTCCGGCCGCGGCGATTTCGAAATCCCCGGTTGTAGGTGAAATATTAATGCGAGGAGTTGGCATAGCCGGGCCTACGATTTTTCCCATTCCGTATGAAATGTGCCTTTTGCATCAATCCGCTCATAGGTATGGGCTCCGAAATAGTCGCGCTGGGCCTGGATGAGATTGGCCGGCAGCCAGACGCTGCTGTAGGCATCGAGATAACTCAACGAAGCCATCAACCCCGGAGCCGGTATCCCGAACTCTGCGGCCCGGCACACCGCCTGGCGCAAGTCTTCCTGATGCCCTATGACTTTTCGCGACACGCTGGGAGCGAGCAGCAAATTTGGCAAATCACGCCGCGCGTGGAATGCGGCGCAGATATCTTCCAGCAACGCGGCGCGGATGATGCAGCCGCCCCGCCAGATCCGAGCCACGGCTTCCAGATCGAGGTGGTACTCGTATTTGTCTGAGGCTGCCACCAAAAGCGCCATGCCTTGTGCATAGATGGTAATCATCCCGGCCAAAAGCGCGCTGCCCAGTTGCGTCAGGAACGTATCGCGGTCGCCGGTGAAGCGTCGCTGGGAACGCCGATAAATATCGCCGGCCTGCGCACGTTCATTTGCAAAGATCGACAAGTCCCGCATCGCGACCGCGAGGTCAATAGTCGGGATCGGCACTTGCAGTTCCATTGCACTTTGTGAGGTCCACATGCCGGTGCCTTTCTGCTTTGCCACATCGAGGATTTCGTCGATCAGCCGCTTGCCGGTCTTCTCATCCACTTTGCTGAATATGTTGCCGGTGATCTCCATCAGGTAGCCATTCAGTTCACCTTTATTCCAAGCGCTGAATACATCATGCAGTTCGTCGTCGTTATAACCGAGGCCGCGTTTCATCAGGTCATAGCTTTCCGCGATAAGTTGCATTACTCCGTATTCGATGCCGTTGTGGACCATCTTTACGAAGTGCCCGGCCGACCCCGGCCCCAGCCATGTCACGCACGGTTCGCCCTTGACCTTCGCGGCAGTGGCTTCTAAAACGGGACGAATCCGATCATAGGCCTCTTTCGGTCCGCCGGGCATGATGCTCGGCCCGTGACGCGCGCCTTCTTCACCACCCGACACGCCGACACCGAGAAATTGAATGCTATTCGCCATCAGTTGGCCGGCACGCAGGTTCGTATCTTTGAAATAAGAGTTGCCGGCATCGATAATGAGATCGCCTTTGTCCAAGTGCGGCAACAAGTCCTCGATGACTGAATCCACGGGAGCGCCGGCCGGCACCAGCAGCATCACGGCGCGCGGTCGGCGGAGCAGGCCGATGAACTCCTTGATATCCGCCGCGCCGTGAACATTACGTTCCTTTGATTCCTGGCTGAGGGCCGCCACTTTGGCCGGGTCTTTGTCGTAACCTGCTACCGAGAAGCCATGGTCGGCCATATTGAGCACGAGATTGCGACCCATGACGCCCAAACCGACCATGCCGATTTCATAATGTTGTTGAGGCTGTTTATTGGTCATCACTTTGTCTCCAGAACAGTTTTCAAAAATTTGTGATATTAATATTCATCTTCATTCTTTCGGCCATGCCGGCCGTATAGTGCGTGCGCATCCGTTTATTTCTTTGGTTCATCTCTCCGAATCTCCCGTTCCGCCTGCCCCCAATCCTGATCTGCTTGACCGTTCTGGCGGCCTCGCCGTTCGTACAGTTCATAGGCGCGCTTGGCGATCTGCGGCGTCAAGTCGGACGGTGTCTTGGTTTTAACGGGATCAAATATCCTATACGCGAGCAGTTTCAAGCGGTCATTTACGAGGAACCAGACCAGAGCATAACCCCAAACGAATAGTGCCCAACCCCAGCCGAGAGGTGTCATTAACAGCCCATAAACCGCTATCAACGTCGCCACGATTTGCGTTCCAAGCACGGCCGCCCATAAAATCCGCGCGGGGCGTATAGACCAGAATGGGCCGCGCGTGCGCGTAAGGAAGATAGTCAGATGTCCAGCCACGGACAACTTCAAATACATCAGCGTCTGGATGTGCGCGCGATCGAGATGAAAAACGCGCTCACCCAAGTAAAACAAGCCGAAGGAGGCCATAACCCCGAGAATGCCCAATACGGTGGCAATCCCCAGCACCATGCGCATATTCCAGGCTTCGGGCTGATTTTTATAGCGAACGTTGTCATAGGCGATGGAAAGAATGGCTCCGTCGTTGAGGAGCGCAAGCATA
>CALMKK010000172.1 GCA_937867135.1 uncultured candidate division Zixibacteria bacterium | reverse complement strand
ACCAGAAGCGGCATCAGGACCGGGAAAGAGAGAACGGTAAACAGGGCGCCTTTAACCGTGGCCGTGGAAACGATTGCGGCGATTATGGTGGTCGCTCCGGCCAGGCCGATCAGGCCCAGGATAAGGCCGGTCAGAAAAATCCCCCAATTCTCCGGGGCGGTCTTCAACAGGATAATGAATAGGGGCACAATGATGACCGCAAGAATGACAAGAAGCAACAAGTTGAAGAGCAGTTTGCCGAAAAATATCACGGAGCCTTCGGACGAGAGTTTCAAAATCATGGCAGTCCCGGCCTCTTCCTCTTTAATAAAAGATTGCGCCAGTCCCGACATCGCCGCAAAGAACAGGGTAATCCAGAAGAGGGCGGCCATGATTTCTTTCGAGGGCGCAAAGGCCCCGACCGCGAATGAAATGACGGTCAATGTCACCAGAGCAAACATCAGGATGGCATTCAGGGCGTAGCGGGTCCGAAATTCGGAAATGATATCCTTCTTCGTGACCGCAATTACCTTAGCCGCCCAACTGACAGAGTCTTTCGGCAAGACCGTAGTCCTCCTTCTCGTTGGTGGCAATGATTATTATCGATTCTCTACGACGGGCATCGATCAGGTCAGAAATTATTTTTTTGCCGGCGTCATCCAGATTGGAAGTCGGCTCATCGACCATTAAGATGTCCGGATTTTTCAGCATGGCCACGGCGTATTTCAGGCGCTGGAGCATGCCCGAGGAATAGGCGGCGACGAAATCATCCCCCCGTCCCGCCAATCCAATCGAACTCAAGGTTTTTTCTATTTGGTCGTCGGTTACATTATCGCCATTGACCTTGGCGAAAAACCGCAGATTTTCATGCGCGGTGAGAGAGCCGTAAAGCGCCAGATACGGAGAAACCAGCGCCAGACGGCGGCGGTAAGCATCGAATTCCAGGGTCCGGCCGTTTTCGGAGAAAATGACTTTGCCTTTGGTCGGGTAATTGAATCCGATGAGAAGTTTCAGCAGGGTTGATTTGCCGGAGCCGTTGGGGCCGACAATGGCGATGGACTGCCCTGTTTCGAGGCTGAAATTTATGTCGGAAAAAACTTTTCTGGGGCCGAATCGCTTGGCCAGGTTTTGCACTTCAAGCTTAATCATAACTCCGTCTATCCGTCATACCATTCCTGTGTCGATCAGGTAAAGCAATCATTCCCTTCAATGTTGTCGAAATCGGGATGACATCGACAATTTCCGCTTATTATAATGTAGAATTTTAGGATAACCAAGTCGAATAAAAGATTCCTTCGAAAGAAGTCAAGGGTATAAAGAAGGTCGTTTTCATCGGCAACTACCTCAGCGATAAAGAAATGAGACTCAATAATCGACATTTGCTTCCATTTTCGCGTTTCGCCGGCCGGGGCATTGAATTTTTCATGGAACTTCCGGCCCCATAGTGGAGTTAAATAGTCTATAAATGGGGCAAACGCCCGCAACACGGAGGAATTTTTTATGAAACGTTTCGCAGTCGTTTTAATGATTTTTACGGTCATGGCGTTCTCGGCCGGCGCCTTTGCTCAGCAAAAGGATATGAAAGCAAAAGCCGCCGAGCCGAAATCCGATAAGATGACCCTCACGGGGGAGATTGTGGATATGGGGTGCTATACGGCGATGGGGGCCAAAGGGGCCGATCATAAAAGTTGCGCCTTGAAATGTATTCAGGGCGGGATGCCGATGGGATTATTGACAGCCGACGGCAACCTTTATGTTTTGACGATGAGCCATGACAACGCCGATCCCTTCAATAAGGCTAAGACCCTGGCGGCCGATCAGGTGACTATAACCGGGCCGACTTTCGTCAAGAACGGCGTGAAAACCATTCAGGTCGACGAGATCAAAGACCTAACCATGTCCAGCAAGTAAATTGCGGGTAATTTCCCGGGCAGAATCATGGTGTCTCGATTTCGGGTACCGCTTATTGCTTTTGTCATAATTTGCGGGGCTGGATTATTGCTCTGGCTGGGCATAACCCGGCCCCATTTGACTTCGGCCGAGCGGGGACGACGGTTGGCGGAAAGAGAGGGTTGTTTTGCCTGTCACGGTTCCGAAGGAACCGGCGGAACGGCCAATTTCGGGCGCAGTGACGGGACGGTCCCCAATTTTAAAGACGACGTGATGATGTTCGCCCACGGCCCGGAAGATATCAGGGAATGGATTACGAACGGCAAGACCGAGGCGAAGGCCAAGAGCTTAACGTGGCAGGAAGAGAGGGAAAAGGGGGTTCTCAAAATGCCGGCTTTCGGAAAGCGATTGTCGCAATCGGAAATAAATGATCTGGTTTCATTCGTGATGGTTACGAGCGGACGGCCCCAACCGGAAGACTCTCTGATTTCAAAAGGACTGCGGTTAACGGGGAGCTTGGGATGTATCGGGTGTCATGGTCCCGGCGGGGCTTTGGCGCGACCCAATCCCAAATCTTTCAAAGGGTATGTTGCCCCCTGGATCGGGCCGGATTTCGAAGATTTGGTGCGCAATCGCGATGAATTCAACCAATGGATAGAAAACGGTGTCAGCGATCGTATGAAGAGCAATATATTTGCCCGCTATTTTTTGAAGCGGGCGGTTCTGCATATGCCGGAATATAAAAATCAGCTGCAGCCGGGTGACCTTGACGCCCTTTGGGCCTATATCACCTGGCGCCGGGCGCAGGAGAAACAATAGACAGGATTATAGGCTTTTCTTTTATCGATGTGACAAGTAATCTTCCTTCAGAATAGCAAAAAGAATTTCATCCAGCCAGCGGCCGTTCTGAAAGACCGCTTTGCGCAGATATCCTTCACGTTGAAAGCCGATTTTTTCCATTACCCGGATCGAAGGTTTATTGGGGTGCATGACATGGGCGTAAATCCGCCTTAATTTCAGATCCTTAAAGCTGTAATCAAGAATCAGCCGAATCGCCTCCGGAGTAAGGCCCTGTCCCCAATATTTTTTGGCGAGCCAGTAACCGAGTTCGGCGTTGCGGTTTTTATGGTCAATGGCGGACAGTCCAATCATTCCGATGACGCATTGCGGGTTTTTCCAGACAATGGCGAAATGCTGATTTCTTCCGGAGCGCCACCATTTGCGGGTGTTGCGGATGTATTCGCGGGTGGATTCAATAGTACTAAGGCGGGAAATGAAGGTATAGCGGCATATATCAGGAACCTGCACGTGGGCATTAATGATATCGGTATCCGATAAAACCGGCGGACGGAGGATAATTCGGGGGCCTTCCAGTTTAATTTTCATGCCGTCTCCTCAGAAAATCGATGAGTGCGACCCGATGTCAATGGTTATTTTATATATCTAATGATTACTTGAAGATAGAAATAATAAAGACCGACCACAACAATTATGATTGTCAGAAGCGAGCGGATATTTTTGTAAATTTTTTTATCGGCGAAAACCGGCAGACGACCGCCCCGGGATATTAACATAAAAATGCGGGCATAGTTTATAAATGATGCAATGAGGAGAACGACGGTTAAATAGTAGAATATTTCTTCGCCGAAGGGGAAATTGATGATGTGGCTCACAATCAAAAGTGCGAGGCCGGCGAAGTAGTATTTGCCGGTGAGATTCGAAGGGAGAACCAGGTCGCGGCCTTTCAATATGACAGCGGAGCCGGCCACAATGAGCAAATCGCGGCTCAGGACCGCGACCGCCAGCCAGAGAGGAAAGTCCCGGAACAGGACCAATTCCACGACCAGCACCAGAGCGAACAGTTTATCGGCCAACGGGTCGATGATCGTACCGAGCGTTGTCTCGTGGTGCAGGCGGCGGGCCAGGTAGCCGTCGAGAAAGTCGCTTATTCCGGCCAGTGCCAATAGAGCCATACAAATCAAGATTCCGGATTCGCTGTGGAGCCAGAGAAAATATCCGATGAGCGGAGTCAAGGCGACCCGCAAGATCGATAATAGATTAGGGATTAAAAATAAATCCCCCAATTTAAATTGAGACGCAGTTCTTTCCGGCATATTATATTAATTCCCCGCCCCCGGCGGGCTGTAAATTTATCAGGTGCATCCGGCGCCGTTGCCATAGCCGCAGACCGGGCAACGGATAATATTCCCCGGTTCTTTCACCAGCTTGGCAAAACCGCAGTTGGGGCACAGCATCCCTTCGGCGATATATTCAACCGGATTTTCATCCATAACCGGTTATAAGATAATAATTTCAAACCAAAAAAATATTTTTTTATTGCCTAAGCGGGAAGAATTCTTAATTGTGGCGGTATCAGAGTAAAGAAAGGAGCGGTTATGGGCAGAAGAATTCTGCTAACAGGATTAATATTAATAACCATGTCAACGGCGGTTTGGGCCGATAATGTCGCCGTCACTATCTATAACAGCAATCTGGGAGTGGTGCGGGATACCCGCTCGTTGGAATTTCAGAAGGGCAACGGACGGATTTCTTTTATTGATGTGCCGTCGCAAATTGACGCCACCTCGGTCGGCTTTAAATTGACGGATGATTCCAAATCGGTCGCCATTCTGGAACAGAATTACGGTTATGATCTGGTGTCGCCGGATAAGATTTACGCCCGATTTGTTGATAAGGAAATCGATTTATTTGACAAAACCGGCAAAATATACAGCGGCACGCTCCTTTCGTATTCCGGGGGGGCGGTTGTTTTAAAAGATAAATCCGGGAAAATCCAGATTTTGCGGCTGGACGAAATTGTCAACACTAATTTCCCGGAATTGCCGGAAGGATTAATAACGCGGCCGACCCTTTTCTGGCTGTATCAGTCCGATTTTTCCGGCACCGCCGCCTGCGATGTCTCATATCAGACCGGCGGGATGAGTTGGACCGCCGAGTATGTCGGGATATTATCATCGGACGAAAAGACACTTGATTTGACCGGGTGGGCGTCAATCACCAACAGCTCCGGCGCCACTTACAAAGAAGCCACGTTAAAACTGGTGGCGGGGGATATTCATCGCATTCCTCAGCAGATACGGGGCGATGTCCAGCTGGCGACCCAGTATATGGCGAAAGCGGCCTCCGCGGCGGGCTTCGAAGAAAAGCAGTTTTTTGAATATCATCTTTATACCTTGCCGCGCAAGGCGACTCTGGCCGACAATGAAATCAAGCAGATCACCCTGTTCGAACCGGCCCGGGCCACGGTGGAGAAAGAGTACTATTTCGAACCTGAGGCCAACGCCGAGAAGGTTAGTGTCCGGCTGAAGACCATGAACTCGAAGGTTGACGGTTTGGGGATTCCGCTTCCGGCGGGGCGGGCCCGCGTGTTCAAGGCCGACAGCGACGGTTCGATGATTCTTCTGGGTGAGGATCAGGTCAAACATACTCCGGTAGATGAAAAAGTTCAACTGGATATCGGCTATGCCTTCGATATTTCAGCGGGGGAAAAAGTTCTCAATTACCAGAAAATATCGGACCGGGTGGAAGAGCGGACTTTCGAAACCAGTCTCCGCAATCATAAAAAAGATGATATAACAATTATCGTCAAAAAGCGTCTTTACGGCGATTGGACCATAACGAAGAGCAATTTTGAATATGCAAAAGAGGATGCTAATACCGTAATTTTCAAAATTGCGGTTAAGGCCAACGATAAGGCGGTGTTAAACTTCACGGTGAGGACGAATTATTAGCCGTTGAATTGGGGTTGACAGGAGAAAAGAAACCTTTTAAATTAAAAATCTATGTATGAAAAAAGGAAATTCAAGCTATCGGGAGGAGTCGATGAGACTTCATAAAAATCTGGTTATTTTTCTAATCATTCTGGCTCTGGCGGCGCCATCGTTTGCGGCGCAGGGAAGAGCCAAACTACCTCAGAGCGCCTATTTGAAATCGGCCAAGATCGCCATTCTGGGCAATCCGCCACGCTATGGAGAGGCGATGCAATTGCTTGATACGATGCTGTTCTATTACGGACAGATACCGGAAGGATATTTTCTCCGGGGCAATGTTTACGCCGAATATGCCAACAAAGAAAATGATTTAAATAAGAAATTGGATTTATTTATCAAGATGTCGGGCAATTATGACTCCATGGTGATTGCCTGCGATAATAAAGAGCTGAAATCGGGTCTAAAAAGTGATTGTAATAAATACGGCGGCGTGGTCGATTCTATCCGCACCTTATACTGGCGCGAGAATTATAACAGCGGCGTTCAGACGATTGACACCGTCAATGATCTCGACAAAAGGATTCGAAGCGCCTCCGATTCGGCAGAAATTCTTTCGCTCCAAAAGCAAATGCAAATGACGGCCGATTCGGGCAGGTTCTTCTTCCAAATAGCCGCCACGGTTGATCCCAGCCGGTATCGGGCTTATGAGGGAATAGGGTTGATCTATGATCGTCTGAAGCAATATGATTCATCACTAATCTGGCTCAAGAAAGCCTCGGACCTGGTTCCGGATACGGCCTATCTCGTCCAGAATATGGCCTATTCTTACATCCAGATGGATGATTGGGATAATGCCATCATATATTTTAAAAAATATCTCGGCATGGTTCCCAACGACGCCAGTACCTGTTTCAATATCGCTATTTGTTACAGCAATCAGCGGTTATACGACAGCTCCTACGCCTGGGATGTGAAGACCATCGCCCTCGATCCAAAAATTTCCGGGGCGTATGTCGACGCCGGCCAGTACTTCCTGGTTCGCTCCCAGAATATTTATGACTCAATCAAGACCTATAAAGACGCCGGGGATTCGGCCCACGCCAATCAAATATCAAAACTCAGGAATACCTATCTTGATTCATCGGCCTATTTCCTTAAAACGGCGCACGCCCTGGCGCCGGACAATGTGCAGGTGCTGGAGCAACTGGCGGTAGTTCTTTTCGCACGGGCCAATTTCCAGGACGCCCTGGAGGCTTTCAAGAAATTGACGGAATTGGAGCCGAATCGGAAAGAGTACTGGATCAGTGTCGGCGATATATATATCCAATTGCAGAAATTCAGCGATGCGATTGCGCCTTATGAGAAAGCAACCGAACTGGATCCGGGGGATGTGAAATTGTGGGAGGTTCTGAGGGACCTTTACAACAATAATAAGATGCCGGAAAAGGCCAAAGCGGCCGAAGCCAAAATCGCCGAATTGCAGAAAATGTAAAATGATTCGGAGAAAGCAGAGGCAGGTCATGGAGACCTGCCTTTTTTCTTATGGGCCAGAGATTAGTTAAAATTGCCATATCGGGTACGCCGCGCCGGTTATTTACATATCTTCTCCCGGACAGGTTCGACTCTCTCAAACCGGGGCAGCGGTGCATTGTACCTTTGGGACGGCGGCGGATGGCGGGCTTTTTTATCGAGGAAACCGGTGAAACGCCCGGAATGGCACTCAAAGAAGTCATTGATCTGCCCGAAGCGGAACCGCTGTTTAATCGCGAGTTGTTTAAATTTCTGATTTGGCTCTCGGAATATTATTTAGCCAATATCGCCGATGTTATGCAGGCGGCCCTGCCGCCGGAGATTCGCAAACCGGGCAAACCGGATTATGTCGCCGGGCCCCGTTTCGATGCCGAAATCGGCCGTATCGAGCTACCGGCTCCGATGTTAAAGAATCTTAAGCAAAAAAAAAGGCTGAGTCATCGCCAGGCCGCGATATACGATAAACGGGATCCGGGGCTGATTTCAAAATTGGTCGCGGAAAAAATTCTACAATTTTCATATCCGGCCGAAAAAAGGCCCGCCGCCGATCAAGCTTGGGAAGAACTATTTCCATATATCAAAGCGCGCGAGGCTATCGGATTAATTGAGCCGAACGAGGAGCAGAAAAAAGCTATCGGGGCCATAATAGAGAGCGCCGCCGGTTTTGCGCCATTTCTGTTGTATGGTATTACCGGATCGGGGAAGACGCTCGTTTATTGTCATGCCGCCCGGGAAGCCCTGCAGAAGGGAAAGGCGGTGCTGGTAATGGTGCCGGAGATTGCGCTGGCCGGGACGTTGTTGTCTTATTTCCGCAGTTTTTTTAAGGGCGAGAAAATCGCCCTGCTCCACTCGGCGTTAAAACGAAAGGAACGGGTCCATATCTGGCGGAAGGTTCGGGAGGGAGATTGCCGGATTGTCATCGGAGCCCGCTCGGCTATATTCGCTCCTCTTGAGAATCTCGGCTTGATTATTGTCGATGAAGAGCATGATGAATCGTACAAACAGGACGATCCGGCGCCCCGTTTTCAAGGGCGCGATTGTGCCGTGATGAGGGCCAAAATGGCCGGTATTCCGGTCATTTTAGGATCGGCGTCGCCATCGCTGGAATCATTTCAAAACGCCCGATCGGGGCGATATCGATTGCTGCAATTGACCCGTCGCCCGGAAGCGACCGAACTTCCGGTGGTGCGGCTGGTTGATTTGAAGGAAGAATATCTTTCCGAAGAAAAGTTATTTTTCACGCCCACGATGATTTCCAAGGTGCAACGTTCGCTCGATAACGCGCATCAGGTCATTTTGTTCTTAAACCGCCGCGGTTTTTCGCCGCGCCTGAAATGTCTTGATTGCGGCCACACCCCGGTCTGCCCTCATTGCCAATTGCATTTGACCTATCACCGGGCCGGTACTAAGCTGATGTGCCATTTTTGCGGATTTATAAAAGCCGATTATAATAAATGCGATATCTGCGGCGGCAGTAATTTCATTTTTTTGGGGACGGGGACGCAGAAAATTGAAGATAAGATAAAGGAGTTGTTCCCGCTGGCGAATCTGGTGCGGCTCGATTCCGACAGCGCCGCCGAGCGGGAACGGGCGCATATCATTTTGACCGATTTCGCCACCGGGAAGTACAATATTCTGCTGGGGACGCAAATGGTGACCAAGGGAATCGATTTTCCCAATGTCGCGCTGGTCGGGGTCCTGATGGCCGATATCGGGATGGATATGCCCGATTTCCGGGCCTCGGAGAAGCTCTTCGCCAAATTAATTCAGGTGGCCGGGCGTTCCGGGCGGGGGATAATTCCGGGAGAAGTGGTCATACAGACTTTCAATCCCGATACCGACTTAATCGACGATGCGGCCCGGCAGGATTTCGATACTTTTTACGAGCGCGAAATAAAATCGCGCCGGGAGCTATTGTATCCCCCTTTCAGTCATATGGTCAATTTCCGGTTTTCCTCCAAAAAAGAAGAGGATGCCCGCAAGTATGCGCAGGAGTTCGCGGGCCGTCTGGCTCTGGGTATAAAAGGAACGCATCTCAAGGCGGAAATTCTGGGCCCGGCGCCCTGCCCGCTGTATCGTCTGAGAGGCTTATATCGCCGCCATTTATTTATAAAAACCCAGCAAGTTACAAAGTTCATTCAATTCCTCGATAATTGGGAAAAGAAGGAGCCGAATTTTCAGATTCCTCCTCGGGTGAGAATGGTCGTTGATATCGATCCCTATGATATGATGTAGCAAAATTAGATTCGATTTGATTCGCATATTATCCTGATCACGCATAAGTCCCAAATACTTTTTGGCATTGACAATTTAATATAAATGGATATTATTTAATAAGATTCTGTGCAGGAGACAATATTTTAAGATATTACTAATTTTCATATCTCAGGAGGGCTTATGACTCGCTTCGCGGTCATTATTCTGGCAATTGCCATTTTTATTTCAATTTCGGTTTTAGCGGGGCCGCCTTCATTGTCGGGTAAGGCCATGACTCTTGGCAATCCGGCGATTATTGACGACACCGCTTATATTAATGCCAACCGCATCTTTATGTTTGTAACCAATCATGGGAACATAGGGCGAGATCTGGCCGGGTATTTCGGTTATGATTATGGGACATTTTTCCCATATACAAGTATCAGCGACATTCAAGCCGGTCTCAATTATTCTCCGCTATATGCGGCCGGATTGTGGATCGGGGGGAAAGTGGGGACGGAGACGCTCGTTACGGTGGCGGAATACAACGATGAATATGGCCCGGGACCGATGGCGGACGGGACATTTCAGCCCGATAGGCCAGACTTCAGAGTCTATAAACTCTATAGTGATAGTACAACCAATAATGATTATTTGAATTGGCCGGTCGATCAAGGGGCGCCGGCCTATCGTGACGGCAGCCCGCGCCGGGCCGGGGATCAATTTCTATGGAGCGTATTTAACGACGCCGATCCTTCCCGGCACACCAATGACGCCGGATTAACTTCTCCATTGGGTATTGAAGTGCAGCAGAGTTCGTGGGCATATGATCGCGAGGGTGCCTTGGGAAACCTGACATTTTTCGGATATAAGATATATAATAAAGGTTCGAATCAGATAAATGATTGTATTATATCATTCTGGGCCGATCCCGATTTGGGCGGCTCCGGCGATGATTTGGTCGGGTGCGATACGCTCAACAATACTTTTTATTGCTATAACGCCACCAACGCCGATTCGAAATATGGTTCAACGCCGCCTGCCGTCGGCTTCAAAATTGTCTGTGGTCCGCTGGTGCCATCGGCTACCGATACGGCAAAATTTGAACGCTGGTTCGTTCCCGGTTATCGAAATTTAGGTCTGACGTCCTTCTCGAAATATATCAATGGAACCGACCCCTATGATAAGCAACAGAGTTATAATTATATGCTCGGCTTGACCAGAGAGGGAAATCCATATATTTATGATGGACAGGCGCTAAAATATCAATGCAGCGGGGATCCGGTGATGGGTTCAGGTGACCTTGATGCCGGCGCCTCGGATCGAAGAATGATGGGCAGTTGCGGGCCGTTTGATTTCAATCCGGGCGACAGCCAATATGTGGTGGTGGCTATGGGGGTCGGACAGGGCAGTGATCGATTGAGTTCCATTTCGGCGTTGAAAAATATTTTTCAATATGCAAAGCTATCAGGAAATTGCGCAGATCGCGATGGGGATGGACGGATCGAATTGGATGATCTGCTGGCCTTTGTCAGCGCCCTCTATCTTGGAGGCGATCCGAATTATGCAATAGATGTTAATAATGACAATTTGGCAAATATTTTGGATATCTCATATTTAATTAATTATCTATTCAGAAACGGTCCTTCACCGCAATGTTGGCTTTAGAAAATTAAAATAGGATGGCAATTCAGCAATGTAATTTGGTGCGATGATATTAGTGGGGCGGGACAAAGCTAATTGTTTTTAATTGGATTTTCTATTGACATAGAATTTCGGCGGATATAACTTTAAGACACAATATTTCGGTGCCCTCAAGGTGAGGGGTAAAAGGGAAGGCGGTGAAAATCCGCCACAGCCCCGCTGCTGTAAGCGGCTACCCTCCGGCGCGAAACCACTTGGCCCGGTGAAACGAGTCAGGGAAGGAGCCGGAAGGAGGTTTGAAGCCGTGAAGTCAGAAAACCTGCCGGAAGAAAACCGTTTTGTCCCGAGATTTCGGGGCAACTGATAATCTGCGCGGGCGGAATTGACGGCCAACTTAATCAGACCTCGGCCCGACAGATTGTCGGGTTTTTTGTTGGAGGTTGCAACGTGAAAGCGTTTATCGCTCTTCTCTTCCTCCTGACGACCGCCGTGGCGATGGGAAACGGCGCCGAGGAGGAAAAAGTCTATGAATTGCCGGATACGATCACGGTCACGGCGGAACGATTCCCCACCCCCGTTAATAAGATTGCGTGGCCATCGCGGACGGTAACGGCCGCGCAATTGGAGCAGAGAACGTCGTTAAGTGAGGCTCTCGACGGCGTCGCGGGGGCCGATCCGGCCGGTTACGGTGCGATTGGTCATTTGAGCAACTTATTTCTATGGGGAGCGCCGTCATCGCAGATTCTGCTTTTGTATGACGGCCGGCCGGTCTATAATTATGGAACCGGGGGATTTAACCTGGCCGATTATGAACCATCGGAATTCAGCCGGGTGGAGATTGTCAAGGGTACCCAATCGGCTCTATATGGTTCGGACGCTATCGGGGGAGTCATCAACCTTATTCCCCGTTTTGAGTATCTGGATAGAGTCTCCGGCGAAATGGGATATGGGAACAATAAATTCCTCAATTATCACGCTCGAGGGGCCAAGAGGATCGGGGATTGGTTTTTCAACGCCGTTTACGAAGGTTTAACGGCCGACAATGTTCGGGCGAATTCCGGGGTGCGGCAGGACGGCGTGACATTCAAATCGCTCTTTATGCCGACAGCCGGGAAAATCACCGGGAGTCTCGGATATCGCTATTTCCGGGATTCGCTGGGGCTCCCCGGAGCGATGCCGAATCCTGAAAATATTCCGTATTACGGCAATTCCGAATCACAGTCGCTGGTCAATCATCAGCGCGATTTTAATCATTCCTTTGACGCTCGAATTAAATTCAATGAATCGGCCGCAAGTCCCTGGTCGGGAGAAATCGACGGTTTTTACGAACGAACGAATCTTCAGTATTTCGGGCGGTACGCCTATTTGGGCTGGAACGATTCCTCGGATGTCATCCAGCGCTCCGATAATATCGGGCGAAGCTCCGGAATTACGGGAAGAGTCAAATGGGTCAAAGAAAAACTGACTCTGGCCGGAGGAACCGAGTATTTTTCCGGGGCATCGCGCTATAAGAATGAAAATATCACCACCACCGGTTATTTCGGGGCACAGCCGACAACCCAGAGCACGGCCACCACGGACTGGAAACATTATCGCGATACTTATGCCCTTTGGAGCGGCGCGACATTTCAGGCATCGGCCGTACTGGGGTTCGATCTCTCGGGAAGAGGGGAATTGGTAAACGGCCGGAAAGGGTACAGCTCTTTCAATACCGGAGTACGAATCATTCCGGGGGAGGCCGTTCAATTGAAATTTGCCTATGGAAACGCCTATCGCCTGCCGGCCTTTAATGATCTTTATTGGCCGACCGATGAATATTCGGAGGGAAATCCCAATTTGGTTCCGGAGAAGGGGGAAAATTTATTGGCGGCCGTGGCGATGCAGCCGTCCAAAAGGCTTAATTTGAATGCCGACCTGTTTTGGCGGCAGGTCCGCGATTTAATTTCGTGGGCGCCTCAGGGAAGTATCGGCGGTTACGGTTCGCCGCGCTGGACACCGTCAAATCTAAACCGATTTCACACCGTGGGAATTGATTTTGGATTCAAGTGGAATTTAAATTTGAATTCGGCGATGGAGGGAGATTTTGCCTGGCAGAATGCCCGTCAGAAAAATATGGAACTAATTTTTTCAGGGGCGGACGGCAATCAGGTTTTTGCCGAAACGGAACGGAAGGCGGCCTATATCCCCAATTTTAAGTGGAGAATTGGATATTCCGGGAGGATTAAATTTCTCAAATACAATGGGGAATTAATATATACCTCGGCCAAAAGCAATTATTACTCAAAGAGTTTCTATGATGAGGCTTTCAACGTCGCCTATGAATATGTTGAAAAACGCTTGAAAGCCAATTACTTGACTAATATCGGGGTCACCCTTGCGACCGGCAAATTTTCATCTATGTCGTTATTATGTAACGATTTGTTCAATTCCAGGCCGGTTCGGCAATGGGGTGGATTGGAGGATAGGGATTACCCCTCAATAGGACGGAATTTTAGAATAAATATTAATTTTTGGCTTGACTAATTTAATTTTTTTTGTTTTTTTTCAACTAACGCCACGGCACGGGCGTATAAAATAGTGCCTTACACATAGTCCCTCCCAGAAGGATGCCGCCGGCAACGGCGGCATCTTTTATTGTACCCCAAAAGCGATTTAACTTTAGTGACAGTATCTGTCACTGAGGAAATATTATTATTTTAAGAATCGTACGGTTTCGGGAAATGCAGGAGGATGGCGGTCATTCTGAGAGCGCGGGTTAATGGGGCCGTTTTTTATTTTGTTTTTATAATCAGAAATAGATTGACATTAATAAGAAGAATCTTTAATTTTAAATTGTCTATAGAAGTATTCTTATCGCGAAAATTTTATCGGTAGAATTAAAGAAATTTTTTAATTTTGCCCGTCGGAGAATAAATGAGCTTCAGCATGAATTTTACAATCGACGCCGATCTCGAAAGGAAATTAATCAGAGAGAAAATCTACGGAATCTGGAAAGATGAAACGGCGCATTTATATCATGCGGAATTTATCAAAGTCGCCCAGCCTCTGATCGGCGGCAAATGGGCCAAACTGATCGATTTGAATAACTGGCGCTCATCGTACCCCGAAGTAGTTGATATCGTAGGCGAGCATCTTCGCTGGTGCGTTGAAAACGGCATGGCGTTATCCGTAAATATCATAGAGAACCCGGTGACATCGGGACAATTAAAAAGGATGTTTACAACCGGCGGAACCGAGGAAATCAGCCGGATATTCCGCACCATAAATGAAGGCGACAAGTTTCTTCGCGAGAACGGATTTTAGGTTTGATTTTGGGTCAAGGGGCTTCATCGGGATTTTACTGTCAATGTGTATAGGGACGGAAGAACCTTATGGCATTCAGGTGAGGTCTTTATGTCATTCAGCATGAATTTTACCATCGATGCCGATCCGGAGCGGCGGATTGTATTCTCCAAAATATACGGCATCTGGAAAGAAGAGACGGCGCACGAATACCACGAAGAATTTATGAAAGTGGTGCAGCCGTTGCTGAAGGATAAATGGGTAAAAATAATCAATCTGCTCAATTGGAAGACATCATATCCGGAGATGATTGCGGTTATCGGCGAGCATATCAATTGGTGCCACACGCATAACGCCGTATACTCGATTTATGTGGTCAACAATCCCATTACGCGCAATCAATTGAAAAGAATGATTACGCACAGCGATTTCTCCGATGACTGCAAGATTTTCGCGACCGTCGCCGAAGCCGACCATTTTCTAAAAGAAAAAGGATTCTAAACCGCTTTTATTTGAGATAGCGGTCGAACCACCGGACAATCCAATCCAGCCGGGCCAGGCGCCGATCCGGCCGTCCGTGGCGCGATAAACCGTGCGGCTCCTCCGGAAATCTGACGAATTCCACTTTTTTCTTCAATAATTTCAGGGTTGCAAATAACCGCTCGGCCTGTTCGATCGAGCAACGCAAATCATTTTCATTATGAAGAATCAAAAGCGGGGTCTTAACATTTTTGGCATAAGTTAAAGGCGACATTTTTATGTACCCTTCGGGATTTTCCCAGGGATGGCCGCCGAATTCGACCCGATCCAAAAATCCCATATCCGATGAGCCGCAGAATGATTCCAGAGATACCACCGAGCGTTGGGTGACGGCGGCCTTGAAACGCGGGGTATGGCCGACAATCCAATTGGTCATATAGCCGCCATAAGAACCGCCGGTGACCCCGGTACGGTTTTTATTCACGAAGGGGAAGGTTTCCATATAATCAGCCGCGGCCATGCAATCCATATAATCGATTCCGCCCCAATCGTTGACGATGGCCCCGGCCCACAATTCGCCGCGCCCGCCGCCGCCGCGCGGGTTGGTATAAAATACAACATAGCCGCGACTGGCCAGGAATAGCATTTCGTAATAGAAAGTGAAGCCATATTGAACACGCGGGCCGCCGTGAATCTCCAGAATAGCGGGATATTTTCTGTTGCGATTGAAATTGGGCGGTGTCACCAACCAGCCCTGAAGATCGGTGCCGTCGAAACCTTTAAACCATTTTTCCTGTACTTTGGGGAGGTTCAGTCCGGCAATAAGCGACATGTTGACGCCGGTAAGCTGTTCTACTTTGCGGTCCCCGTCGTATATCGGCGGGAACAAGTAGATATCACCGGGATTATTGAGGTCGGAAATTCCGGCGGCGATGATTTTTTTCTTTCCGGCCATGCTATACGATTTGACATGGCACGGCTTTTTGGTGATCCGGGTCGGCAGGCCGCCGCGCGCAGGTACATAAAAAATGTGGGTAGCGCCGGTATCGGAGGCCATAAAATAGATTTTTCGGCTATCGGGTGACCATGCCAGGGGCGGCATATCGTGCCCTTCGCCCATATCGCCGATGGTCAGATCGAAACAGGGACGATCGAATCTGGGAACCAAATCTTTTGCGGCCGGCTTGCCGTTTATGCCGACCGTCCAGAGATGAAAATTGGTTACGCCCCAGGCATCATCGGGATTGGTATGCCCCAGATAGGCAATTTTTTTGCCGTCGGGAGATATTGACGGCGATGAAACCGGGCCGGCCGGAGTCGGTATCCGCCGCTCTTTGCCGCCGTTAATTGGAATCATAAACAGGTCGTCGCGGAGCGGATTCAGATCCGGTTCCTTGGTACGATTGGAGACGAATACGATCGATTTTCCGTCGGGAGTGACCGCCGGCTGGGTTTCATCATATTTCCCCTCGGTCAATTGAGTCATTTTACCGGAGGCGATATTCAATTTCCAAATATGGAACCGATCCTGCGGCAAAAAGCCGAGACCGTCGAAACGATAGAAAAGCCGGGTGATATGGCGGAAGACCGGGGCCTCTTTCTTTTTCTTTTCATCTTTTTCGGTGTGAGAGTCGTTATGGCGAAAGGCAAAAACCAATTCTTTACCGTCGGGAGTCCAAACCGGTTTGGTGAAAGCTCCGTCTTCTTCGATTATTTTCTTTTCCGCGCCGCCGCCGGCGGGAATAATATACAGGCCGGTTTTTTTGTCGCGGCTCGAGATAAAAGCGACCGACCGGCCATCAGGCGACCAGGACAGGGCGCCGTCGTGCACCTCGCCGAAGGTGAATTGACAAGTCTCTTTCGTTTTGATATCGAGCAGGTATGTATGGGCGAAATATTTTCGTTTGTCGTCGGATATTTTTTCCATAGTGTAAGCGATTTTGGATTCATCGGGGGAGATGGCGACATCGCCGATAATGTTCAATCGGCAGAGGTCCTCGGCTTTAAGGAGCCGCTTTTTATTGGTCTTTTTCATATATACCTCGATAAAGAAAGGTTGTTCTTATTTACGGGATTAAAGGGAGTTTGACAAGAAAAAAGATGGGCGGCGGTTTAGAAATCCAAATTAAAATTGCAATCGAGACAAAAGTGGATGGATGACGTCATAATAGTTTTCTTGACGCATCTAGATTCTTTAAGGCAATGAATTTGACCATTTTCTATAATTTCCGTTATATTCCGTTCTACTATGCCCAACCTTCTCCGACAATTCGGGAAAAATATGGTGACCTCCTGGATGAGTCTGTTCGTCAGGATGGCACTGGTCTTTTTGGTCAATCCCTATATCATACACTCGCTCGGCAATCAGCTGTACGGGGTCTGGGTGCTGGTTTTTTCCATTATCAATTATATGACGATTCTCGACCTCGGCCTGCAACAGGCGCTGGTGCGGTATATCTCGAAATTTCTCGGACTGAACGATTATGATAAGGTTAATTCGATTCTCAATACCAGTTTCCTGATTTATTCGCTTATCGGGGCGGCGGTGATTATTATCACGTTCGTTCTATCTTATTTTTCAATGCACTGGTTCAATATTCCGCCGGAATATATCGACGAGGGGAAAGGGGCGCTCTTTATTATCGGCATCAATACCGCTTTGACTTTCATAATGCTTCCGTGGGGCGGATCATTGGGGGCGTTTCACCGCTACGATATCGCCAACGGGATCGCGGTTGTCGAAGATATCTCCCGGACCGTCTTGATTGTAATTTTGCTTAAGACCGGGCACGGGATAGTCTCACTGGCCGGGGCCTTTTTGCTGTTCACGATCTTCCGTCTGGCGGTATCGGCCGTCTTTTTGCGAAAGTTGCATCCCCCGATAAAATTCGGGCGGTCTTTTGTCCGACGGGAGACGATGAGGCTTCTTTTCGGTTACGGGATGATCAGTTTTTTGATTTCTGTCGCCTGGCTTCTTATCGCCAATACCGACAGTGTCGTGATCGGGTATTTTTTGAATACATCGGCCGTGACTATTTATGCGGTCGCGGTCGCCGTTATTGCGGCCTTGAGAAATATTATTCACGCCGTTTCTTTTCCCTTGCGGCCGCTGGTCAGCCACTATGATGCGACCGGCGACACCGAGAAAATCAGATTTATTTTTCTTAAAGGGACGCAATATCTTTATTTCTTGACATTCATTGCGGCGGGAGGGGTGCTGATCCTGGCGCCGGATTTTATTAGGCTCTGGATGGGCCCGGGATATGAACAATCGGCCGAAATTTTGAAGATTTTAATTGTTCCGGCGGCTATCTATTTCCCGAATGCCATCGGGAATTCGGTCCTTTATGCGATCGAACGGCACCGGACGATTCTTTACCTGAACCTGGCCGAAGGGATAATCAATTTGACATTGAGCATAATTCTGGTTCAAAAGATCGGCCTTCTGGGCGTGGTGTATGGGACAATCATATCTCAGGTAATTATATATTTCTTCGTGATGCCGGTAGTGGTTGCCCCGATTCTTAAATTCAATCTGAGGCATTTCTATTTTTCAATATTGAAGGCGGCATCGTGGGCCTTCGGCATGACGGCCGGCCTGGCATATTTATGGCGGACCTTTCTGACACCGGAGAACTGGGGAAAATTTATCATTATCGCTCTAATCGCCGGGGGAGGAGCTTTCGTGACGGGGTACTATTTGACCGACCGTAAGGATCTGAATTTAATCCGAAACCGGCTTCTTTCCTGAGCTTTGAATAGAAATTACTCGCAAATCGGCCGGGCAGATTGTATAATAAAAAGAGAGATGAATAGGGAAATAAATCATTTTGAAGATTCATTTTAGGAGGCCGATGATTCTTAGGGCCGCCCGTCTTTTAATTTTTATAATCATTGCTTTAGCCGAAATTCCCCGGGCCGCCCCGGTTGATTCGCTCGATTCCTGGCTCGGGGTGCAATTCCCTTATGTGAAAGAGATATTGCCGGATAGTTTCCCGGATTTATTGATTCGCAATGCCGTCTATGAGCAGGGGGGGGTCAAATCGTGGCTCTGGCTGAACCCCGATGATTCCCTTCCTTATGTCCTGTATCCCACGGAAGGGGAGTTGCTGTTTTATCTTTCAAGAGACGGTATTGTAGATTCTGTCCAGCTCATCAAGGCCGGAATGAGAAATTTTATCTCCCGTTACCGGAGATCGCTCCAGAATCTGAAATTTCAGCCGGCCGTTTATGGGGGAGAAGCAATACCGTTCATTCTGCCGGCCCATCTGTTGATAAAGCCCCCGCGCGGGGGATTTTTGGCCATACTCACGTTCCCCTACGACCCCAGGATAGAATTTCGGAGCCGCCCTCTAATTGAAGAGGCGTTGAGGCGTAACGGATTTACTCTTCCGGGAGTGAAGTATTTTCCGCCGTATTTTTGTCCGTTCAAAATAAAGGAGCGTCTCGGAAATTATCCTTATGTGGTTTTTGCGGTGAATCTCGATAGTAGCGGCAATCCGACCGAAATTATTGAGCACTGCCGGACCTATCGGGATTTTTCCGCCACCATATCGCGCGTTTTGCTGAATGCTGAATTTTTACCGGCGACTTATAAGGGAGAAGCAATTTCATCGCAATTCTACCTGTTAATCCGCTACTTTGAAAATCTGCAATACCCGACCACCGCCTGGCCGCCCCTTGACAATTCTTCACCTCTCTTTCCCTTTGATTATTTAAGGATAGATAATCTTCTCTTCCCCGATTCGATTCTAAATCCTCCGATCCCGCTCAATATGCCGGGCGGCCAATTTTGGAGACGGAATATATTCTCAGTTAATGATTCAGTCCGGGTCCTGGTACGAATTGATACGCTCGGGGAGATTGTCTCAAATTCGCCCGTTTATCCCTTATTTCCGCGCTATAAAAGTGAGCTCGATACGCTTTTGGAGGGGCTGGTTTTCACACCGGCTCGGGATATCTGGGATAAAAAAGTGGTTTTTGACGGTGAAATCATGCTTTGGCTTGGATATAGTGAAAATATACGAATCCAGGCTTTATGGTGGCCCAAAGAGGCTCAGCCGGGGGCTTTGCTAACTGATTGATTGTCTTATTGTTGTATGTCGTACGGAATTGTATTAAAAATACCCCGGACGCAAATATTGCGTTTCCAGATCGGGTGCAAGCGAAATCAATGGTTCTAAGTTATTCCCTTGTAACTCATAATATTAATTATTGGTATCAGTTGAAAATTATGGCATATTGTTTGATATATTAAAGTCCGGCCAGACGAGAAGGCGGGAAGAAATGACCCTTCCGCATGTATAAAAATAGGAAAGGAGAACGAAATTGTTGAGTCGTCCGGAATTAGCGGTTAATCTGATATCGGCCATATTGGTGTTGCTGGTCGGATTCTATGCCATTCTGTTTGTTCCGCTCCCGATATCCGACTCGGTAAAAATACTGATTGGCGTATTGCTGATAGTCTACTTTTTATTCCGGATTAAATTTTTCCTAAAAAAATATCGCGAAGCGAAAGGGGATATAGAGCGTCATGACCACAATAAAATTCTTGACAATGGCGAGAATTAAGGTAATATACCGTTCTAAATTTTTTTGGGCCTTTAGAGAGGTATTGAGGTTGGAAAAATTCAAATTTGCTCAGGCCAACAGGGCCGTTCTAACCGCCCTGTTGATTCTCGTCGTACTCCCGACGGTTTCATTCTCGCAGGGGGAAATCAAACAGGAAATCGATGCGGCGCTCAAATCGGGCGATACAACAACCGCCGTTGATTTGCTGCAAAAGGATATCAAGCTTGACCCCAGTTTCGGCGCCAATTATTACATTCTCGGAAGAATTTATGAAAATCAGGGGAAACTGAAAGAAGCGGAGGAGCAGTATCGGTTATCGTTCGACAAAAACGGCCGGTATTTTGAAGGATTGTACGCCCTCGGGCTGGTTCAATTGAAGGAAGGGAAAAAGGAAGAAGCGGTCAAGAATTTCAGTTTGGGAGTCAAAAAAGCCAAAGAAATGAAGGCGTCCTTTTACAACGGTTTGGGGCTGGCCTATAACGCTTCGGGCAAATATGATAGCGCGGCCAATGCCATGTATCAGGCGATCGTCCTGGATTCGACAAAGGCCGAATACCACATCAATCTCGGGGACGCCAATTATAATCTAAAATATTATCCGATCGCGGTCAGTGAATATGAAAAAGCGCTGGCCCTAGACACCGGCTCGACGGAGGTTTATTTCCATCTCGCCGAAGCCTGTCTCGAGATGAAAGATTACAACTGCGCGCTGGAAAAATTGAAAATAGTATTGACCAAGGATTCCACTCTGGCCACGGCCTGGCTCCGGGCGGGAAGCATTTATTATAAGGCGGCCCGATCTTCGCGCAACGGCGAGGAAGCCAAGCAGCGCTTCATGGAGGCCATCGGTTCTTATAAAAAATATATCGAATTGATCGGCGGCCGGGCGGACAGCACCAGCGGACGGGCGTACTACGAAGCCGGAATGGCGTATCTTCTGCTGGGCGGATATGCCGAAGCCAAAGATTATTTTGGCAAGGTTCTTTCGATTCCGGTGGAGCCGAAAGATATCTATTTCTACTATGCCCGGGCCTTTCAAGGTATCGAGGAATATGATTCCGCTTTAACCTATTTTAACAAGCAAATAGAATGGGCCAAAAACCAGGGCGAGGATTTCAAATCGGGTATCGGGGACGATGAATTATTCCGCCGGATGGGTGAATGCTATGAAAGCAAGAAAGACTATCAGAATACCATTGAATATTTTAAGAAATCCCTGGCCATCGATTCCACTCAGGATCGTCTCTATTACAGTATTGCTATCTCCTATAACTACCTGACCGATTACCGCGATGCTCTGATATACTACATGAAGCGGATCGCGATGGGGGTGGACGAGCGGGGTTGGAGCATTTATTACAACGCCGCCACATCGGCGCTATATTTGGCCGAAAAAGCCCAGAGCCAGCCATCGGGCGGTGCCCCGCCTGTTGATTCAACCTCAGGTCCGGATCCTCTGGCCGGAGTGGATCTGACAAAATTGGCGGCTTCCTACCTGGAGAAAGTCCTTGAATTTAAGCCGGATAATATGAAAGCGGCCTCGATGCTCGCGTCCGTGTACCTTTATCAATTGTCCGAATGCGGCAAGGCGGTGGAGTTGTTCCAAAAGGTGCTGGCGGCGGAGCCGGATAACTGCGATGCTCTCAAATCTCTGGGGTATGCCGATTTCTCCGGGCTTTGCCCCAAAAGTTATTCCAGGGCCCTCGATTATTTGAATCGGGCGCTGAATTGTTCGGTGAAGAAGGGGGTTGCGGAGTGCAGCGATCCGAATCTTTTGCTCTGGATCGGCCAGGTATATGAATTCCGGGCGTCGGACACAAGAGGTTCCGATAAGGTCGCATCCAAGAAAGATTATAAAGCGGCGTTTGATTGGTACAACAAAGTGCTGAAATGCGAACCCGGCAATAAGGCCGCCAAAGACGGTATCGACCGGGTCAAATTTGAATATTAGACTATTGCATATATAGGAGAAACTATGGCCGAAAATGAAGAGAAAGGGACAGTCAAAAAGCCGTCGGCTGACCCTGATTTGAGGTACAAATACTTCGGCTTTGAAGTAAAACCCGGCAAGATCGGCGATCTCTTCAACTCCGATTCGGAAAAAGAGAGTTGGGTGAAGAGAATGCTGGACAAGCGCCGGCAGGGAGCGAAGCTCCGGGAGAATAACTCACTCGAAGAACCCCGGGTGGCCCCCTATGAAAGAATGGTTTTAACTATCACCTCGGTGGTCCTGGTTTTATCGCTGTTCTTCCCGTGGTTTTCCGGTTATAAAGAGATTACGATTGAGGCAAAACCGACCCCGCAGGAGGTAACGGCGGGAACAGAAGCCGGTACGTCCGCGGGTCAGAAAGACGAGCACGGTTTCACCTCGATCAGCGGCGTGCAGAAACAAAAAGAAATCCGGCGAGAGTATTATTCGATGTCGGCCCTGGGAGCGCTTATCTCATTCGGCGACGTCGGCGGGAAGGTTTTTTCTTCGGGGATAGTCCTGATGCTGACGGGATTGTTGTTGATTGTCTATATGCTGGCCTGCATCGCTCTGGCCGCAATGACCCTGAACGCTCTTTACCGTTTCCGAGGCGACCCTGACACTTATGCTCTCAACTTGAAGAAGATTCTTAAATGGAATTGGGGTCTGGTCGCAATCTGGGGCTTTTGCCTTTTGATATCATTTTTCGGGGCGGATTATTCATTCAATGCCGTCGATGGTTTGGCGCAATTGGGCAAGAGTTACAGTGTTTCGACTTATATCGGAATTTTGGGTTACGGATTTTATCTGGCTCTGGCGGCAGGCATCATGAATGCCGTGAAGGCCGGCGAGATTTAGAAAGCAAGTAATAATTTTAAACCAATACTGGAGGTTTTGAAAAGGTGAAACAGTCATTATTCATCACTCTTAATTTTCTGATTGCATTTGCTATCGGATATGTCATGTGGGGCGTGGTTTTCAAGTCCCAGCCGGTCGGTACAATCGCCCATTCGGTTTATCAGGGCGGACCGCTGGTGGTCGTACTGATTACTATCTTCTTGATGCTGGTGGCCTTTATCGTGGAGAGATTCATTTCCCTCTATCGCGTGGCCAAAGGGACAAGTTCCGTCCAGGTTTTCTTCAAGAAGCTGATTTCTCTGCTTCAGGCCAACGATTTTGACGGCGCCTTGGCCGCCTGCGATAAGCAGCGGGGAACCACGGCTAATGTCCTTCGGGCCGGTATTGAAAGATACCGTCAGTTGAAAGATGATAAGTCGGTTGACGCCGAAAAGAGAATCACGTTGACCCAGTCGGCTATTGATGAAGCCAATGCCCTTGAAGGCCCGCTTCTTGAGAGAAACCTGATCGCCCTTTCAACTATCGCCTCTATCGCCACTATGGTGGGACTTCTTGGAACGACCATCGGTATGATTCGCGCCTTTGCCGCGACCGGCAATGTCGAAGGCGGCGTAATTGACGCGCAGCAACTGGCCATCGGCATTTCGGAAGCACTGGTGAACACCGCCGGCGGTCTTATTTCAGGTATTTTCGGAATCCTTTTCTATAACTTTTTTGTTAATAAGGTAGATGCCTTCAACTATACGACCGATGAAGCCACTTTTGAAGTTTTGCAATTATTGAAGGATAAAGAAGGTAAGTAATTTATGTCGATTAAGAAGAAACGGCGGATCAGCATTAGGATCGATATGACCCCGATGGTGGATATTGCCTTTCTGCTGCTTATCTTCTATATGTCAACCACGCAGTTCAAGCCACCCGAGGCGAAAAAGGTGACCTTGCCGAAATCGCATTCCCAGATTGAGTTGCCGGATAAGGATGTGATTAATATTACGGTCACCAAACTCGACTCAATGTATGTGGACTTCCTGCAGAAAGAGAAGATGGTTGTCGACGGCAGAGACGTGATGACCACGGTACGTAAGTACTCCGAGGTCAATATTGCCAATGTGAGTTCGGTTATAAACAGGGCCCGAGCGGTCAATCCGCGCGCTTTGATTGTTATCAAGGCCGATAAGGACGCCAGTTTCGGGGCCATGAATGATTTGATGAATTCGATGAAAGAGAACGAGTTGACGCGTTTCCTGATCATTACCGATAATGAGCGAGAGCAAATGGCGTCAGCCGCCCCGACGGGGAATTAGCGGTGATTGAAAGGAGTGATATTAAATGGCCGGTGAAGTAGTAGAACGACAGAAGGCCGGTAAAGGAAAAGGTCACCGCAGACCCAAGCGGAGAATAGCGATTCGTATCGATATGACTCCGATGGTCGATATTGCTTTCCTGCTGTTGATATTTTATATGGTGTCGACGGTATTCTCCATGCCGCAGGCGATGGAAATCAACTTGCCGCCCAAAGAGCAGGAGGCCCCGGTTGAGGTGGCCGAATCGAATCTTTTGACGCTCCGAATCGATGGAGCGAATCAGTTCTTCTGGAATGTCGGGAATCCCGCGAAGAATCTGCCTCAGATGATCCCCTCCCAAAAGGGAACACCGGACGGCAAATATGCGGTGAATGATGATTCTTTGCGAACCCTGCTGAAGAATCTAAACTTTGATAACCCCAAGCTTAATACCCTGATTTTAATCAGGAAAGATGCCCGCTACAATTCGATGGTCGATATCCTCGATGAAATTGACCTTCTGGAGCGTTCCTGGAACGCCGCGAAGGCCAAGCAGCTGGGCAAGAAAGTAGATCAATTGACTCCCGAAGAGAAATTCTCCTATCGTTATGCCATTGGAGATTGGGAGGACAGTGATGACCGCATTATAGAAGCGGCGATGCAGGCGAGAGGAGGTGTGATTTAAATTATGGCCAAGACCATGAGTGTTTCATTCTCGCCGTACGGAGCCTTTGAGCTCAAGCAGAAGTATCAGCGCAATATGTTTATGGGAACGATGTTTGCGCTGTTGCTGGTGGTTGTCGTCATCGGCGGAACATACATTTACCGGGCCCTGACGGCCGAAGAGGTGGTGGGCGGGAATGTGCAGATTATTAAGACCATTGCCGATCTCGGACCGCCCCCAACGGTGGCCAAAAAACCGCCGAGGATCGATATTGCTCAACCCAAGGCGGCGGCGCCCAAAGTCGGTATTCCGAAACCGGTGGCCGACGATGAAGCGCCCGATATGGATGTAACCATTGCTTCCAAAGATGAGCTGGCGCAGATTGTCGCTCCTGATGTGAGTGTCGATACGACCCAGGGTCAGAAGATAGTGGTTGACATTCCGGACGAGGAATATCTTCCGGCTCCCGATGAATTCGTTCCGACCGAGATTCCGGCGGAAATGATTTTTGAAGAGCCGCCCGAATATCCGCGTCTGGCCAAGCAGGCCGGCCTGGAAGGAGTCGTCTGGGTTAAGGCTCTGGTTACGAAAGATGGAACCGTAAAACAGGCGATGATTTATAAGTCATCCGGTTCCAAGGCCGGTTTTGACGAAGCGGCGGTGGCCGCGGCGTATAAATGCAAATTCAAACCGGCAATTCAGAATGGTCGACCGGTGGCGGTCTGGGTAGCGTACCAGGTTGAATTTACCCTGACCGGCGGCGGGCGATAGCAGTTTAGTTCGGCAAGATTACGGGCACCTTCCTTAAAAAAGGAGGTGCCTTATGCCTTCGGAGAGGTACTGCGAAAATCAATACCTCACCTTTACCGCAGACCGGCTTAGCCGGATATTATCAATCACTGCACTAATTTATCCTTTACCGTCTATTACTCTGTCAATTTCCCCGCATGACAGAAAATCACTAATTCCCTTCTGCAATCGATTTTCATTGATGAGGGGGGGTGCATGGTCATGACCAGAATGATAAATGGAATTTCATTACCATATGGGGCATTTGAATTAAAAGCCCAATATCAGCGGAATCTATTGTTGGGAATGCTGCTGACGGCGTTATTGGTAGCCATTGTTTATGGGGCGATATTCTTTCATAATTATCCGGGCCGGGAGAAAATTATTATCAATCGCGAGCCACCAAGCGGAACTCATATCAAGTCCGTTCCGCCGCCCACAGTCATCCGAAAGCCGCCTCAGATTGAGGTCCAGCCGGATCAGGCGGTCATCACCAAATTCGGTCCTCCGAAACCTGTCCCTGACAATCAAATGCCCGATCGGAATGTCGTAATTCCCACGCGGGAAGAGCTTCGCGGCGCGATCAAACCGGATATTAATCTAGATTCACTTAAGGCAAGCGGAGGGAAAATTATTTTTCCATTCGACAGCGACGATTATATTCCCCGTCCTGATGAATTTGTACCGGTGGAAATCATGGCGGAGATGCTTTATCAAGCCGCACCCGATTACCCGCATTTGGCTCGCAAAGCAGGTCTTGAAGGCAAGGTCTTGATAAGGGCCCTGGTTGATAAGAATGGAGATGTCAAGGAGGCTCTCGTAGCTAAATCGTCGAATTCGCGGGCCGGATTTGACGAGGCCGCGCTGGCCGCCGCTTATAAATGCCGGTATCGTCCGGCGATACAGAACGGTCGCCCGGTTGCTGTCTGGGTAACGTACTGGGTCGAATTCACCCTGGACGGGGTGAGGTAGGCCATTATGCCAAAAATGCCGGATTTAAGGAGGTATTCAATGCGTTCAACAGCGTATGATCAAATTATCTGCCTCCCCTTTATACC
>CALMKK010000171.1 GCA_937867135.1 uncultured candidate division Zixibacteria bacterium | reverse complement strand
GGAATTCGGGCTGATTCCGGAACTGATCGGCCGTCTGCCGGTGGTGGCGCCGCTTAGGCCGCTCGATAAAAACGCGCTGTTCTCGATTCTGAATGACCCGAAAAATGCCCTGACCAAGCAGTACACCCGCCTGTTCGAGATGGAAGGAATCAAACTGACATTCGAAACCGAGGCGCTCTGGCAGGCGGTGGCGATTGCCGAGAAGAAACGGACCGGCGCGCGGGCGCTCCGATCGATATTCGAGAAGGCGATGCTTGATTTGATGTTCGATATCCCGGGGAAAGAGGATATTGAGGAAGTTATTATTACCCCCGGTGTAATTACGGGCGACTCCAAACCGAAGCTGATTCATAAGGCGAAAAAACAGACGGGTTAATTTTAAGTGAGATAGATTTATGCAAGGGCGGCCGGTTGGCCGCCCTTTTTTTGTTGGTGGGTTCCCGTCGGCGCGGAAAGAAAACCCGCACCTGGTTTTGACCTTTTGCGACTGCTTTCCTGCGCGGTCCGGCTTTTGACGGGCCCGAAGCCCCATAACGTGCGCGGCAGACTTTAGTCTGCCCGAGGGCTGCGAACTCATTGAACGTAGGGGCCCACGGACAGGCGGACAGGTCGGTTTTTAGGACTATTGTAACCCCTTGTACCGCAATGGGCGGAAGAAAACTAAGCCAAAGTTAATTTCATATAACATAATGAGAGGAAGGAAGATAGGGGAAACGGTGGGTTTGTTTTGGAAAAAATCTTTGGCCTCCCGTCGAGTGTGCGCTCCCGCAAGATGTTGACGGATAAAGAATTGCGAGAGGAATATTCTGCAAAAAAATGGTGTTTTTGCAGTTTTGGCGAGTGGGTAATACGGGTGCGCAAGCCGCTATCGGTAATGGACTTATGCGGAAGTTCCGGGGGCGGTCAAATTTGATAAAAATAAAATGAAGCCACCGCATTTTAGATAGGGGCGGGAGACTCATTTGAGGTCGCGCAGACGGTTGAGGATTTTGGGATCGGCAATATGGGAATCTAGATGGGGTATAAGGGATAACAGGAATTCATCACCGAAGGTTTGGGTTAACAACAGCAGGACTTGGTAGATATTGAAATTCGAATAGAGGCCGTGCTTGACGGCATTGCGGCTAGAGCGGAGTTTGCCGTAGGGGGTCTTGGGGCCGGTGGATTTCTGAGCATTGCGCCGATTGGCGATAAGTTTTTTTTCGCTCACAGGCATATATTGTCCTCCTATAAATAGGATGGTACAAATTCAATATCAAAGTGGTGTGGAAAATGGCATCAAGGGTGTGTAAAAGTGCAATCAGGATATGAAATAGCGCGAACGATATCATTCCGGGCTTGACATGAGAATCCGGAATAAAAAATGTCAAGACCCCCCATCCTCGCCCCACCCAACCCCAAGGGGTCATTGACCTACAATCATGCCGCGCACGGAAGGATTCATCCCTAACGCAATGCTCGGCGGTAATGCCCGGATTTCCGCTTGCCAATAAAATAGTTCCTCGTATATTTCTGGTAGAACTTCATGTTGAAGATACCCTGTAAAGGATTGCTATGCGGCTACTTTTCCGTTTTGCCTTTCTGATTATAATGGTCATGACAAATTGGTCGCTGTCTTTAAATGCACAAATGACAGGAAGTGATTTGGCGGCGCTAAATCGCGATATTGATGCGAAGTTGGTTTATATAATTGTATCATCAAATGTGTATTATCACCAGCCCGATAATGTTCAAGCCAATCTTGCAAGGTATATCCAGGATATTCAGTTGGACGGCTATCAAGCTGAGACCATAGTGTGGGCCGATACACTCAATGGAATACCGCATGCTGAATCAATCCGGCAATTGCTGTCAAATGCCTACATGAATGAGAATCTGGATGGGGCAATATTTATTGGTAGAGTCCCCTATGCCATGTATTTTCAATATGATTGGGAAGGCACTGCCTATGGATACCCTCTTGACCTATATTATCGTGATTTGAATGGGATTTGGAGTGATTCTGATGGGGACGGTTTGCTGGATGATCATCGAGGCGGGATATCTTCTGAAATTTGGGCAGGAAGGATAGATCCGTGGCCGCTGGTGCAAACACTTGGCAATGGGACCGTAACCGAAGAAATAGCGGCCATTAACAATTTTTTCTCAAAAGACCATGCCTTCAGAGTCAAGGATATTTCCACCAGTATTGGAACCGTTTCGAGGCGGGGATTACTATATAGCAATGGATACGCGGCCACAGGAGGGGATTGGCTTCGGATGATATATCCTGACGTCACGGAGGTGTTCGATGAAAACACCACTATTCAAAATTATGTTAATTTGCTCGATACCACGGGACCGGGTTATGAAAGCGTCTTAATTGGAAGCCATGGGGCGGGAAGCAGTTTTGCCGATGGATCTTTTCATGTCGAGGAAATTCTCCATTATGATCCCAAGACCGTCTTTATCAACATTTACAGCTGTGAGCCAAATCGCTTTGATCGAGCTCTTCCGGGAACAGCATATGTGTTTGCGCCTTCAAACGGAATTACAACTATCGGACCAAGTAATTCAGGAGTCAGTGTCGCATGGGATTTTTATTCATATCTTTCACAGGGGTACAGCATCGGCGAATCATTGAGAGAATGGAGCGTCTTCAACGCCATGTGGGACCAGAATTACGGTCTGACAATTTTAGGGGACCCTTTGCTTATCTTACCAAATAGCGATTGGTTGAGCAATCACACCCATCCACAACAACCTTCCCCTCCGCAAGCGGCTCCGAATTCAATGGGTTATCCTGAAGAGGTAATGACTTTTTCATTTGGACCCGCGAATTTGGAATCTGCGACATTTATTGTCAACTGGGATGATGGGACATTTTCATTTTCTCCTCCTATCCAGGACGGCGAGATTATTCAATTGAATCACATTTTTCATGAGGAAGGTAGCTATCTTGTCCGGGCTCAGTTGCAGGGGCCTGATAGCGGCCGATCTATCTGGTCTGAACCGGTTAATGTATTCATCACATCGGCCTGTCCCGCGGCGCCCAAAAAAGCAATTCTATATGCTACCGATAGCGTTGCCTATTTAAACTGGTCTCCGGTTACCACCAATGCTTCGGGGTATCCATTAAATGAGCTCCCGGGATACCATATTTATAGGCGTGATGACGATAATTCTCCCTGGGTGTTCATCGGTCAACAGTCTTTTGATTCCACATTTTATCTTGACTTCAATAATCCCGGACCTTCTTACCAGTACGCAATTGCTGCTCTCGCTAATGGCACTTACGAGAGTGTGCTCACACCGGCCATTACTGTGCCTTGTGGTGATCTGAATCTGGATGAAAGAGTAAATGTGCTCGACATTTCAGCATTATTGGAGTTCCTGTATCGGAGTCATACCGCCCCACCCATCGTCGCGCTGGCAGATTTTAATAACAACGGTGTCAACAATATCATTGATGTGTCCTTCTTGCTTACTTTTTTATACAAAGGCGGCGCCGCCCCTCCCGAGAAATTCGGCTTATGCCATGCTATAATCCGATCTTCTGAATAGCAAATAAATTTCCTGCTAACTGGTAACCTACGGTTCTGCCCTGGGATAGTTTATGTAGGTCGAAATGCCCCTCCGGATTTTGTGGCCCCACAAAATTGGAGGGGTTTCGACATCTTTGAATGTTTTTCATAGTCCTATTGTCCAATTAAGCAAGAACATATGTCGAAACCCCCATTAATTTTCTGTCGAAAATTATGGGGGAATTTCGACCTACGCCAACTTAATGAAACGTCCGGGCAGACTAAAGTCTGCCGCGCACAATACAAGAACTGGATTCCGGGTCAAGCCCGGAATGACGATTTATGGAGCAGAGGGATTGCAATCAGGCACGGGCCCGTCAAAAGCCGGGCAAGGCACGATATGAAACGTCCGGGCAGACTGAAGTCTGCCGCGCACGGATACGGGGGGGTTGATGCCAACGGGCACGTCAAAAGCCGGGCCGCGCACGAATACGGACAAAAAAGCCGGGTCCCGTTGCGGTTGTAACCGTATCAGGACCCGGCAGTACTCTAAAAATAAAAGATTACTTCACCGACTCGATTTCGACCCGGCGATTCTGACGTCTCCCTTCCGCCGTCTTATTGTCGGCCACGAAATATTTCGGATCCTCGCCGAATCCTTTCGCCGTCATCTGACTATCCTGTACCCCCTTCGTCTTCAGGTAGGCCATGATACCGTCGGCGCGTCTCTGCGACAAATCCATGTTGTACGCTTCCGCGCCCTGATCATCGGTGAATCCCCGAATCTCGACTTTGGTATCGGGATAGGCCATAATCCGGTAGGCGATACTGTCCAGAAGCTTCTTGGAGGCGGCATCCGGCTCGGCCGAATTGCTGGCGTAGTTGATATGGAGCGTTATCTTCTCGGAGACTTCCATCTTCTTCACCAGCGGGCACCCCTTGGCGTCAACCGTCACGCCTTTGGGCGTTCCCGGGCACTGATCCAGACTATCCGGCACCCCGTCATAATCGGAATCATACGGGCAACCGTTCTTGTCCACCTGGACTCCCGCCGGAGTGTCGGGGCATTTATCGAGGCCGTCATAAACGCCGTCTTTATCCGAATCGATCGGGCACCCCTGCGCATCGACCTTGGCGCCCTTCGGGGTATCGGGGCATTTATCCAGATAATCGGCCACACCGTCGCCGTCGGCATCCGGCGGGCAACCGTCTTTGTCAACTTTTATATTGGCCGGAGTATCAGGACAGCGGTCGAGACCGTCATAGACCCCGTCCTTATCGGAATCGATCGGGCATCCCTGCGGATCGACTTTGGCGCCCTTGGGGGTATCGGGGCATTTATCCAGGCTGTCATAGACCCCGTCGCCATCGGTATCGATCGGACATCCCTTCTTGTCAACCTTGGCGCCGATAGGGGTATTGGGGCAATCGTCTTTGGCGTCGCTCACGCCGTCTTTATCGGAGTCTTTGGATCCGCCGAAGGCATAGAGGATCCCAATCGACGGCTCAAAATAGCCGTGGAACGGCCGCTGGCTGTATTTTGACCAGTCTCCGGGACCGTAAAATCCTTCGGGCACGTCAGTGGAGAGGTTGGCTTTCTCGAAAGTCACTTTGGCCTGAACATCCACCGAGAAATTATCCTTGATGGGGAACAGCAGGCCGGTTCCGATTTTGACTCCCAGATCGGTGGTCTTGTATGATTGATCGCCTTCCAGGGATTTCACCTTCCAGAGATCGACCCCCAAGCCACCGAGTAAGTATGGCTGGAACACGAGTGTCTTATCGTAATAATATTCGACATTCGCCCCGATCAGAATGCCGGTCAATTTCGAAAAGGCATTATCTTTTGTATTGGCCACATCGCCGCGGCTGTCTTTTTTGACGGTATCATCATATGTGGTGGTATAACCGGCGGTCAATCCGAGCATGATATGATCGCTGATGCCTCGTTTGGCTTCCACAGCGACATCCCATCCCCGCATAAACGGCTGATAGCGGGCGCCGAAATTGGAATAAGCGTTCCCTTCCCAAAATGGAAGCATGAAGGGGGCGCGAATTCCGATAACGGTGCTCCCTTTCAGTTCGGTCGCCGATGCCACTGCCGAATAAATCAGCAGGGCCAGAATTAAGAAAAGCATAACCTTTTTCACGGTACTCCTCCTTGTAGTTTTATTTAGTTCTATACTTGCGGATTTTTATCAAACAATCCTTTCCAAGTCAAGGCCGCAATTATTCCCCCCAGTATCGGCGCCACGATGAACAGCCATAATTGGGAGAGCGCCGCGCCCCCGACAAAAACCGCCGGACCCAGACTCCGGGCGGGATTGACCGAGGTTCCTGTGATCGGAATACCGACCAGATGGATTATGGTAAGCGATAAGCCAATCGCGATTCCGGCAAACCCCTTGGGGGCATTGGCGTGGGTCGAGCCAAAAATGACAAAGAGAAAAAGAAAGGTCAGGACAACTTCGGCGACAAAACAGGCCATTAGAGAGTAGCCATCAGGCGATTGGAGACCGTAACCGTTTTGCCCCAACCCGGAGATACTGATATCATATCCCGGTTTGCCCGAGGCTATGAGCCATAAAACCGCGGCGGCCAGAATGGCCCCGACGCATTGAGCGACAATATATCCCACGGTGTCCTTCAGATTAATTTTCCCCGCCGTCAGCATAGAAATCGTAATCGCCGGATTGATATGACAGCCGGAAATCGAGCCGATGCTATAGACCATAACCAAAACCGTCAGACCAAAAGCAAAGGCAATGCCCTGGAATCCAATATGGGAACCGGCAATAACGGCACTTCCGCATCCCATGGCCACCAGTGCAAATGTTCCGATTAACTCCGCCAGATACTTTTTCATCTCAGTCCTTTCCCCACCGCGCGGATTCGCCATGATTTTTTTGAAATCAAGTGATGCTCGGTGGACTATCAGCCTGGATAGGTAAAACTATTTTGCAAAAATCATTTAAGCAAGCAAAAAAATTGGACTTGATTTCTTATTTAGGGAAAATTCGGTTATAAAAAAACGCCCCGGTGCGGTTAAGCATCGGGGCGTCGAGGTATCTAAGAGAGGGACGCTTTTTTTACAAGCAGGTGCCGGGGCAAGTCCGATCAAACACTCAAATCAACCGACGGGCAGACCAAAGTCTGCCGCGCAAGTATGGGCGGGAGAATGGTGTTCCCGCCCTGCAAAATTTATTCGACCAGCACTTTCTCCAGCCGTTCGGCGATGTACTCCACTTCGTCGTCGTTGATAATGAGCGGCGGGGAAATCCTGATGGTATGATGATGGCTGTCGTTGCAGAGCATATCGTAACCGAGCAGTTTTTCGCAGAAGACCATGGCATCGCCGTTTTTCACTTCGATTCCGATAAACAAACCTTCGCCGCGCACTTCTTTCACATGCGGACTGCGGGCGGTGATATCGAGGATTTTCTTTTTCAAAATTTTGCCGGTGGCGGCCGAGCGCTCCGCCAGATGCTCGCTTTCGAAAACATCGAGGGCGGCCAACCCGGCGACACAGGCGAGCGGGTAACCGCCGAACGTGGAACCGTCGGAGCCGGGCTTGAAGGCCATATCCATCAAAGCCGTATTGGTGACCAGAACCGAAACCGGGATAATTCCTCCGGCAATCGCTTTGCCCAGAACGACCGCGTCGGGAACGACATTTTCATGTTCGAAACAGAATCTTTTGCCGGTCCGGCCCATGCCGACCTGAATCTCATCGAAAATAAGCATCAGGTTGTGCTTGTCGGCCAGATCGCGCAGGCCCTTCAAAAATCCTTTGGGCGGCTGATACATTCCGCCCTCGCCCTGCATCGGTTCAACCAGTATGCCGCAGGTATTGGGATTGATCAGTTTTTCGGTATCCTCGAGATTGCCGTAGCGGGCGACTTTGAAACCGGGCGTGAGCGGCCCGAAACCTTCTTTGTACTTGGGACTGGTCGAAAAAGAGATGACAGTAATCATCCGGCCATGGAAATTGTTTTCGTAAACGATAATTTCCTGCTTGCCGTCGGGAATACCTTTTTCTTTATAGCCGAAATAGCGGGCCAGCTTGATGGCGGTTTCAACCGATTCGACGCCGCCGTTTTTGGGAAGGACCTTGTTGCCATTATGACCGAACCGGGAACCCAACTGCGGGACAAACTCGGCGACCCGTTTGAGAAAAAGCCCGAGAACATCGGTATAAACCACATTGGAGATAACCGATCCGTACCCCCCCTGAAGAGCCTTCACCAGCGCATCGACAATTTTGGGATGATGATGCCCGGCATTGGCGGCGCTATATGCGGCGAGGCAATCGAGAATCCTGCGGCCGTCCTGAGTATAGAGCCAGGCTCCCTGAGTCTTGCGGATAATCGCTTCAAGGCGGCGGTAATGGCTGGCGCCATAGATATGTTCCATTTCAAGAATCTGTTTATCAGGGATGGTTGAGTAACCGAAGGCCGTTTTATTATTTAAAGTGACTGACATAACTGCTCCTTTATATGACATTCCAAGCTCTATATTATAACACCGAAAGGCTTTTTCGGCAACCCCCTAAATTCTTATTTTATATGGATTTTTGGCGATTTCAAGAACGGGGAAATAGCCGTCAGATTTTTGATTCAAAGGGTCCGAGACGCCGCACCAAAGATAACTTCATAGAAGATAATAAATTGGCGAGCAAGAGGTAAAAAACAGGCTGTTTCGCGGCAAATAGGTGCGGGGTCACACTTCGGCCAGAGCCAAAGCAAGACCCCGGCACAACCTCTAAATTGGCTCCAAAGGGCAACCGTCACGGGGCGGGACGCTGGAATGGTGCTATTTGCATGCTATCCCTATTTCAAAAAGACGCGAAAGGCGATATAGGCGGTATCATTTGAAATAAAAGAAATCATCCGCCCGTCCGGCGAATAGGCCGGTCCGACACAGTTGGTTAAATTGGCGAGCGAATCAATTGAAATCAGGAGTTCTGCGTCATAATCGTAAGTTGCGATATGATTGGCGAGATAGTCCTGATCATCGGGGCATCCCACCTGAAACAGAATTTCCGGAGCGGTGGGATTGAATGAGCCGTACAGGATACCGCAACCGAAGGCGGTAGGAAGGTTGTCCTTAATCAGGGTGTCGAGAATTAAATAACTGGAATCGGCCAGATGTTCCAGCAACCCGCCCATCAGAATATATTCTCTATCATAACTTATGGCCGGATGGAGGTTGATGCGGGCGTACGGCTTTCGGGTCAGACGGGTGGAATCACCCAGATCGGCCCGAACCATATAAAGACCGTCTTTTCCCCAGAGCAGGATATGATTGTCGGCTTCGGCGAGCGATCTATTGCCGCTGGTGTACTCGCCGGAGGGAATAACGACATCGAATATATCGGGTTGATCGATTATATAATAGGCATTTCCTTCGACGGTGAGATGCGGCCCCAGAAATGAACCGGCGTCTCCGGAGGCGCCGTAATAGACGGGTTGATTGTCTTCAATAATAGTCCTCTCTTCCCCGCTGTTGACATCGATGATACCGAGCCGTCGTACAGCCGTGACATTGCGGAGAATTTGCCTCTGCCAAATTATTTCATCGTTGGAGAGCCATTCGTACCAAACCGGATAAATGGTACTGTCCATCGAGGCCGCATAGTCAAGACCGAGCGTATCGGAGATGCGGAGAAAGCCCTGGTAAAAGTACGCCACTCGAGATCCATCGGGCGAAAATTTGACCGGTCTTTCTTTGGGCACCCATTCGGCCGGGCCGACATTGATTACTCGGTCGATTTTGTACCCTCCGGCAAAAGCCGCCGAAGCGGCAATGATGACAAAAAAGATAAATAGATATTTACTCATCCGGACACCCTGATATTTTTAAGATTTCATTTTTCCCTGATTTTATAGGTCGCCAGAGCCAACAAGGTGCTTATTACCTCGGCAATCGTTATCCAAACGCGATTAATAAGCGCCACCGAGGCCGCAACCGGGACGGTCAAAACGGGGGCCAAAAGGGCCGACATTACTCCTTCCCGCACCCCCAGCCCGGCCGGGGACAGGAAAGAAATATATCCCAGAATATAGGCGGCGATATATGTTCCTGAAGAATAGATCAGGCCAAGTTGCGGGGTGGCAATCAAGGCCCTCAAGAAGAAGTGGAAAGAGACACCGAAAAGCCCCCAGTTCAAAATGTACCAAGCAAAAATACTTATCCGGTTTTTCAGGTCGGGGCGATATTGCACGGTCTCCTGCTTGAAGAGCTTCAATACTTTATTCAGCGCCCATTCCATACCGCCCGGCCAGAAGAAGAGGATCAGAAAAAGACCGATGGTGGCTCCGAAAAATAAATACATCACATCGCGGAAAACTATCAGCGATGAAAGGGCGCTGTTGGTTCCGAGGGCCAGGGGAATCAGAACAAACGACGCCGGCAAGGCATAGGCCTGAACCAGAGCGAAAGAGGCCAGCGATATCGGGGGCGGAATTTTTATCTCTTTGGCCAATCCGACCATTCCCACCACCTGCCAGACTTTGCCGGGGACATAGCGGCCGAGATTGGCCAGATAAATGACCCGGAAGGATTCGTGCAAATTAATTTTGTACCCGAAGCCGACTATCACCTGGCGCCAGCCCTGACTGCCGCAAACATAAGCCCCGAACAGGGTCAGAATCGAAAGCAAGGCATTGCCCCAGGAAATATGCCAGTCCCATTGGGCCAGTTCGGCGCGGTGATTGTAGATGTTCTTTCCCAGAACATAAATTATTACCGCCGCCACCAGCCAGCCAAAGATATTCTTGATCAGTTTTTTTCTATCCATGGTTCCCTGTCGTTTTATTCCCGGGGCGGATTTTCTTTTTTGTAGAAGATACCATATTTTTTCATCCGGTATATCAAAATATGACGAGGGATCTTGAGGTGTTCCGCCGCTTGAGAGCGGTTCCATCCGGCCCGATCCAGCGCTTCCATTATGAGCTTTTTTTCCGCGTCGTGAAATCCCAATTCTTCATTTTCAGCGGTCCGAACCGCAGGCGGTTTTCCCCCGGACGCGCCGAAATCGGTCGGTAAATCTCCCAGGGTCAGGTGCTCGGCTTTCCGCAAAATAACCATTCGCTCCGTCAAATTTTCCAATTCGCGGATATTCCCCGGCCAGTCGTAATTTTCCAGCCGGCCCATCAGCTTATCATCAAGATCGATATTTTTGCCCGGCGCAAACCGCCGCAGAAACTCCTTGATCAGAACCGGGAGATCATCGATTCTTTCCCGAAGCGGCGGGACCACCAGCGGTATGATATTCAACCGGTAGAACAAATCCTCGCGGAATTTCCCCTCGCGCACCCGGGCTTTCAAATCGACATTAGACGATGCAATCAATCTTATATCAATTTCAAGCCCCTTTTCGGAACCGACCGGTTCGATAACCCGCTCCTGTATGGCCCGGAGCAATTTGGCCTGCAGTTCAACGGTGAGTTCGCTGACCTCATCGAGAAGCAAGGTTCCGCTGTCGGCCAATTCGAATTTCCCCCGTTTATCCTTGACCGCTCCGGTAAAGGCTCCTTTAATATGACCGAACAGCTCCGACTCCAAAAGTTCTTTCGGAATGGCGGCGCAATTGACCGCTACAAAGGGACGATCGGCGCGATGACTTTTGTAATGAATCATGCGGGCGACAACTTCCTTCCCCGTCCCCGATTCACCGGTCAAAAGAATGGTGGCATCCGTCGGAGCGACCTTATCTATTAAAGCCAGGAGATCTTTATAGGCCTTGGATACCCCGACAAAATTCTTGAAAAACTCCTGTCCGTCCAGCCGACGGCGCAATTGACGGTTTTCGTCTTCAAGGTTCCTGAATTTGAGGGCCTTGTCGATGGCATTAAAGAGGGCATCATCCTCAAACGGTTTGGTGAGGTAATCAAACGCCCCCATCTTGACCGCCTCAACCGCCATCGCCACCGTAGCATGGGCGGTTATCAGAATCACCTGCAAATCCGGTTGAATTTGCTTCGATTGATCAAGAAGCTGGAACCCGTCAATCCCCGGCATTCTGATATCGGACAGAAGCAAATCATACCGGTTCCGGTTCAATTCCGCGATTGCCTGACGGCCATCTTCGACCGTAACGACTTCATATCCTTTTTGATTCAGCTTGAATTCAATCACCCGCCGCAAGGAAGCATCATCATCGGCCACCAGTATTTTTATCTTCGTCATTTCACCTCCGCCAGGGGTAATTGTACGGTAAATTTCGTCCCTTTGCCGGGGGCGCTGTCAACCTCGATAGTCCCTTTGTGCCGCTCGATAATCGATTTGACTATAGCCAATCCCAGCCCGGTCCCGTGCGCCTTAGTCGTGAAGAAGGGGTCGAAAATCCGCACTTTCTCATCATCGCTCATTCCCGCGCCGTAATCCTCGATCGCGAGATAAGCCTTCCTGCGATCCGCACGAAGAATGACCGACAATTTCCGGCCCTTATCGGAAACGTCAAGGGCATTCAACAGCAAATTAATTATGACCTGATGAATTTTTTCGGGATCGGCCATGACAAAAATATTTTCCGGAATTTCAGCCTCAAGTACAATCCCCGCTTTTTCAATTTGATTCCGCATCTGGCGGACGGATAGTCGTACGGTCGCGCCCAGGTCGATCCGATTCAATGCCATCTCTTTCGGCCGGGCGAATTCAAGAAAGCCCTGCACGGTGCGGTCGATACGTTTAATTTCTCCGACTATAATTCCCTGAAATTCTTTTTTTTCCGCCGCTGTACCGTCACCGCTCCCCAGAATCTCCACCGCTCCTTTGATGGAGGCGAGCGGATTTTTTATTTCGTGAGCCACCCCGGCCGCCATCTGCCCGAGAAGAGACAACTGATGCGACCGCTCCAGTTGAAGCTGGGTCTCCTCCTGGCGCTTCCTTATTTTCGTTTCGCGGTCAATTAGCCCGCCGGTCAAAAAAGCGAGGGCAAAATAGAAGACGATTTCAACCAGCTCACTTGATACATCGGAATGCGGCGCTCCCAATATAAAAATATACGGTTGAACCAGAATAGAAATAGCCAAGGCGACCGCCAGACCGCCCCGCAAGCCGAACCAGGCCGCCCCGACCACAATCGGGATATAACAGAGGCGGCTGTGGATGGCATGAATCCAGGCCGAGTGGCCGAAAATATGTGTCAAAACCCAGCCATAATGAATGGCTACTGTCAAGGTGACCGCAACGGCCAGAATGATTATTTTTATCCAATTGTTTTTCTGCAAATCAGCAAATCCTGTTATTCGGCCTGTTACTCAGAGTCTTCTTATTATACTTTCTCTATCGCGGATTGTGGAGAATATTCTACATAAAAATCAATAATAGTATCGGATAAAAGAATTGCGGAATTCATCCACTTCCAGTAATACATTGCAGGTCAATTACTTATTCGTAATTTGAGATTCGGCACCAAATTTGAGATGGAATATGCTACTGCCAATATGAATGGAGAAAAGTAAGAGTTTTTTAATTGAATGACAATTTTTCAACAAGAAAGGAGACTTCATTGAAAAAGTCTGTTTTTGTCATTATGACGGCGTCCATAATTGGGTTGTTAGCCATAACTGCCACGGCTGCTGAAACCGCATCGGCGGTGAAGGACACGATCAAAGCCCTCAAGCCCCAGACGACCTGCCTTGTCACCGGCGAGCCGATCGATAGTTCCTCCCATTTCGATTTGCAGGGCCAGAGAATTTATATGTGTTGCGACATGTGCGCCCCCAAGATTAAGGCCGACCCGGATAAATATTTCAAGAAGGCCGCCGAGCAGGGTATTTTGTTTGAAAATGCCCAGACCAAATGCCCCGTATCGGGTGAGGAAATCGATAAGGCCATCTATGCCGATTACAGCGGCCGAAGGATTTATTTCTGTTGCAAGAAGTGTGTGGCCGAGTTTAAGAAGGACCCCGGCGCCGTTCTGGCCAAGATGGATAAGCCGGCGCCCAAAGACGCCGGAAAGACCGATATGCCGGAAATGCACCACGAGGGGCATTAGAAAGTATTATCCGACAAAGGAAGGCCGGCGCGGCCTTCCTTGTCTATTAAAATATGAAGAGGTATTTGCTTTATTTCATTCTGCTGTTGGCCATTCTTCCGATGCGGCCGGTGCGGGCGCAGGAGGTAGCGACAAACATCAAATGCCCGGTTCTGACGGACGAGGCGGTTGATTCCACCATATACACCGATTATCAGGGCAAAAGAGTCTTTTTCTGTTGCAATAAATGCCGCCGTCAATTTCTGGAAAATCCCGAAAAATACCTGGCTAATCTGCCGCAGTTTGCATCGCTTGAATCGGGGGCACCGATTACGCCGAATGACAGCCTGAAGCGGTCAGATACGAGCAACCCGATTCCGGCCGGCAGCTCCGAATCCAAACTGGTGAGATTCATAGGGAAATTTCATCCGGTGATGGTTCATTTTCCGATCGCGCTGGTTTTTGCGGCGCTGTTTTTTGCCATTTTTTCTCGGGTCACCCAAAATATCTTTTATGATCAGATCAGTGTCCCTCTTTCGTACCTGGCCGCTCTGGCGGCCATTATAACGGTTTTTCTCGGATTGGCAGCCGGGTTTAATGCTCATTATCCGGCCGAATTGACCAAGTATTTCGACTGGCACCGGATTTTCGGAATATCATCGGAAGTAATGACCATAATTACGGCTGTCCTGGCGCAATATTATCGGCACCGGCAATGGTCGAAAGGGCGAAGTTGGTATCATCTGGCGCTTGTTTTAACGGCGGTTATAATTGGAATCACCGGGCATCTCGGCGCCACGTTGGTTTATGGCCCGGATCACTTTTCATTAAAATAGGAATATTTATGCGCAAGTCAATTTTGGTGACAGGTATCGTGCTTCTGGCAGGGATAATATTCATAGTGGCCGGTTGCGGGAGCAAGGACAGCAATCCGGTGAAGGGCAACAGCGGGGTTCCCCTGGTCCTGAAAGTCACCCCGTCGGACGGGACAACCGATATCCCCCGAAGCAGCGGGATCGCGGTAAAATTCAATATGCCGATGGATACGATGTCGGTTCGGGAAGCACTTTTCCTCTCAGGCGGAGATTCCATGTTAATCTGGATGGATTCGCTCGGTCAACATATGATGATGGGAAACATGACGGATATGGCCGACATGATGAATCGGATGGATAGTATCATGGATAGCGGCCGTTTGGAATGGAACGCCCGGCGCGACAGCTGTTTTTTCAGCCCGGATTCCGTTCTGGCCCCTAACTCCGAATATATGATTTTAATTTATGGCTCGATAAAGGGAGACAACGGAATGATGATGGATATGGAGATGGGCGGCAAAACGAGTAATTATGAAATGTATCATTTTCGGACCGGGCAATAACCCTGCCCGGAAACGCCCTGTCGAGAAAGACCTTACCAGCGCAATTTTTTTGGGCATTCAGGCCCCGGACAGAACCCCCTATTTCGCGTGAAGCGGCACAATTCCGCGTGACAAATGCGGGTCGGCGCTGTAAATTCCGTTCTTAATTTGCATAAGAACATTATTAGCGGAGTTGAAGAAATGCCGACACTTGACAATTTTTACGACGGGCTCACGGTCCTGATTTTTCTGAGTTTCATATTTGCGGCCGGGTCGATTTCAGCCGGCGGTCAGGAACCGGTTCCCCCCGTGGCCGAAATAATTCCCAAAGCCGACACCAATTTTGGTGATATCCGAATCGATAATTACTACTGGCTCCGAGATAAAGAGAACCCCGAAGTTATCAAATATCTGGAGGCCGAAAATGGTTACACCGACGCCATAATGAAGCCGACCGAGGCCTTCCAGCAGAAATTGTATGACGAAATCCTGGCCCGAATAAAGCAAACCGATCTGTCGGTTCCGGAAAAAGTCGGCGACTACTATTACTATTCCCGAACGGAAACCGGCAAGCAGTATCACTATTTCTGTCGCAAAAGGGGGACTCTGGACGCCCCCGAAGAAGTCATGCTCGACTTGAATCAGATGGCCGAGGGTGCCAAGTATCTATCGCTCGGGACATACAAAATCAGCCCCAATCAGAATCTAATGGCGTACACTCTCGATACCAACGGCGGTGAAGTCTATACCGTGTTCGTCAAAGATTTGACGAACGGAAAAATCATGGAGAAAATTGTCGAGGGCGCCGACGCCATGATGGATTGGGGAAATGATACGACACTGTTTTACACGATTCTCGATGAAACGCACCGCCCGTATCGTCTCTACCGGCATATCCTCGGGCAACCGTCGCACGACGATGCGCTGGTTTATGAAGAAAAAGATGACGCCTATTTTCTTTCGATTTACCGCACCCGAAGCCGGGAATATCTGCTAATGAGCGCCACCAGCAACGTGACATCGGAAATTCGGTATTTGAGGGCCGATAATCCGTTCGGTGAATTTCGAATAATCCATCCCCGGCAACGGAACATGGAATACTCCGTGGACCATCGCGGCGACAAATTTTTTATTTTCACCAACGATAACGCCCGCAATTTCAAATTGATGGAGGCTCCCGTAACCGATCCGACACGGGCCAATTGGAAAGAAGTGCTCCCTTATGATGATAATATAAAAATAGATACCATTTTCGCATTCAAGAATTACCTGGTCATTCTGGAGCGGGAAAAAGGATTGCAGAGAATATTAATTTTGAATCCGGACACCAAAGAGTCGCACTTTATCGAATTTCCGGAACCGACTTACGCCATTTATACCATGGCCAATCGCGAATTCAATACCGACATTTACCGCTTTACTTACACCTCGATGGTCACGCCGGCCTCGATTTATGATTATGACATGACCGCCCGAACCCGCGAACTCAAAAAGCAGGCCGAAGTTCTGGGCGGATATGATTCATCGCAATATCAATCGGAGAGATTATACGCGCCGGCGTCCGACGGGACCCTTATTCCGATTTCCATGGTGTACAAAAAAGGAATGGCGCATGACGGCTCCAATCCGACGCTTCTCTACGGTTACGGCGCTTACGGTTTGAACAGCGATCCCTATTTTGCTTCCGATCGGTTGAGTTTGCTCAACCGCGGTTTTATATATGCCATCGCCCATGTCCGCGGCGGCGGTGAAATGGGACGGCAATGGTATGAGGATGGGCGGCTTTTAAAAAAGAAAAACACCATAACGGACTTTATCGCCTGCGCCGAATTTCTCATCAAGCAGAAGTACACATCGCCGAATAGACTGGCGATTGAAGGAGCCAGTGCGGGTGGGATAGTGGTCGGTGGGGCGATCAATATGCGACCCGATTTATTCGCGGGAGCGGTTCTTCAATCGCCTTTTGTCGATGTCCTCAACACCATGCTCGATTCCACCCTCCCCTTGACGGTCACCGAATATGAAGAATGGGGCAACCCTCACGAAAAAATATATTATGACTATATTAAATCATACTCTCCTTACGATAATGTAACGGCACAAAATTATCCGTCACTTCTGATTCACGCCGGACTCAATGATCCCCGGGTTTCATATTGGGAGCCGGCCAAATGGGCGGCCAAGCTCCGGGCCCTCAAAACAGACAAAAACATCCTTTTATTGAAGACCTCGATGGGTTCGGGGCATTTCGGGGAATCGGGGCGATACGCCTACCTGAAAGAAAATGCTTTTACTTATGCCTATTTATTGAATCTTTTCGGGCTTATGAAATAGAACCGCATATTAAAAGACGCCCGATTCTTGACCTTGAAAATCATTGAATCGGGCGTTTTTTTAGATATCGATCAATAAATATAGTTGACAATGAATTCCGCCCGTGATATGCTTCGGCAATTACAGCCAACGACGGAGTAAAAAATGGATGTTTTAACTCTATCCCGTCTTCAATTCGCTCTGACTATTGCTTTTCATTATATATTCCCCCCCTTAAGTATCGGGTTGGGGCTGATACTGGTAATAATGGAGGGATGGTATCTCAAAACCAAAAACGAACTCTATCACCGGATGACCCATTTCTGGGTGAAAATCTTCGGCCTTATTTTCGCTATCGGCGTCGCCTCCGGTATCGTGATGGAGTTCCAGTTCGGGACCAATTGGTCGGTCTATTCGCGGTTTGTCGGCGATGTTTTCGGAAGCGCCCTGGCCGCCGAAGGGATTTTTGCTTTTTTCCTCGAATCCGGTTTCCTGTCAATTCTTCTCTTTGGATGGAACAAGGTCTCGCCTAAGATCCACTTTCTTTCGACCATTATGGTTGCCCTGGGCGCGCATTTCAGCGCCATCTGGATCGTGGTGGCCAATTCCTGGCAACAAACCCCGGCGGGACATCATATCGTCGGCGAAGGGCTGGCCGCCCGGGCCGAAATGCTCGATTTCTGGCAGGTGGTTTTTAATCCGTCGACTGTCGATCGGGTCTGGCACACATATATGGGCGCCTGGCAGGCAGGCGCATTCTTTATTCTGAGCGTCAGCGCTTTTTATATCATCAGAAAAAAATATCTCGATTTTGCCAGGGCCTCGATTAAAATCGGTCTGGTCGTGGCGGCGGTGGCTTCAGTTCTGCAACTGGTCAGCGGTCATTCCAGCGCGGTCGGGGTGAGTCAGAACCAGCCGGCCAAACTGGCCGCTTTTGAGTCCCACTATGAGGCCTCGGCGCCGGCTGATATGTACCTCTTCGGCTGGGTCAATGAAGAAAACGAGCAGGTCAATTTGGGAATAAAGATTCCAGGGATGCTCAGCTGGCTGGTATATGGTGATGCCGGCCGCCCTCTGACCGGCTTGAGAGCCTTTCCGCCGGACAAACTTCCGCCGGTTAATTTTGTTTTCCAAACTTATCATGCCATGGTCGGTATCGGGATGATTTTAATTTTACTCGCCTGGGGCGGTTTGGCGTTGTGGTGGCGCAGAAAATTGTTCGATATAAAATGGTTCCTTTGGATTCTTGTTTTTTCCGTAATGGGGCCGCAACTGGCCAATCAGCTGGGATGGTTCTCGGCGGAAGTGGGACGGCAACCATATATTGTCTATGATTTGCTTCGAACCTCCGACGCTTTTTCCAGAACGGTAACCTCGGGCGAAGTCATTACCTCGCTAATTCTTTTCGGCATAATCTATATATTTCTTCTGGCCCTGTTCATCTATCTGTTGAATCAGAAAATTCAGCACGGGCCGGATGATGAAGCAGTCGCGGAGGGTCATCTGGCATGAATTTCACATTCGATCTCAATTCCATCTGGTTCGCTCTGGT
>CALMKK010000170.1 GCA_937867135.1 uncultured candidate division Zixibacteria bacterium | reverse complement strand
CCCAAGGATACAACCGATAAGAAATGGGATGTCTCAGTTCCCCATGTTCCCAGCGACACCCTGCAGTTCGACGTCGATGAAGGAACCTGGATGACGGTCGATGTTTCCCCCGACGGGAAAGAAATTGTTTTCGATCTTCTCGGCGATATCTATAAAATGCCGTTTTCCGGCGGCGAAGCGAATCTTCTTTCGGGAGGACTTCCCTACGAAGTGCAACCCCGCTTCTCACCCGATGGCAAGAAAATCCTCTTCACCAGCGACCGGGGCGGAGGAGACAATATCTGGATTATGAACGCCGACGGCACGGCGCCGGTGCAAATCACCAAAGAAGATTATCGCTTGCTGAATAACGGGGCGTGGCACCCGAGCGGTAAATATATCGCGGCGAAAAAACACTTCACGAGCGAACGAAGCATGGGCGCGGGCGAAATGTGGATGTACAGAATTCCCGAAGGCGGCTCCGGGGTGCAATTGACCAAACGGAAAAACGATCAGATGGACGCCAACGAGCCGATTTTCTCCCCCGACGGCAATTATCTGTACTGGTCGGAAGATATGTCACCGGGACAGTCATTTGAATATAACAAGGACCCCAATGGCACGATTTATATGATCCGCCGCCTCGATCTGAGAACCAATGAAATTACCAATCTCATAAATATCAACGGCGGCGCCTGCCGTCCGCAGATCAGCCCCGACGGCAAAACGATGGCCTTTGTCCGGCGGGTCCGCGGGAAATCGGTTTTGGCTCTATTTAATCTCGATAACGGGCAAATCCGTCATCTCTGGAATAATCTTGATGAAGATCATCAGGAGACCTGGGCCCTTTTCGGGGTGTATCCCGGATTCAGCTGGACCCCCGACGGCAAAAATATTGTCATCTGGGCCAAAGGAAAAATCTGGAATGTTGATGCCGCCTCCGGTACTCCGACTCAAATACCGTTCAAGGTGCGTGTCAATCAAGTCGTGGCGAAGGCTATCCGCTTCCCCCAAACGGTCGGAGCATCCACATTTCCGGTCAAAGTCATCCGCTGGCCGCAATTACTGCCGTCAGGCGACGGCGCCGTATTCCAGGCCCTTGGTTATCTATATAAAAAACCGTTATCCGGCGGAACCGCGTCCAGAATAACGAAGCAGACCGATCATTTCGAATTCGCCCCGGCGTTGTCGCTTGACGGCAAACAAATTGTGTTTACGACCTGGAGCGATACCGGCGGCGGAACGATTCGCACTATCGGTTCCGACGGAAAAAATGAGCGGGTTTTGGTAGCCAGGCCCGGCCATTATTTCAGCGCCCATTTTTCGCCCGACGGCAATTGGGTGGTCTATCAACGCGGCGGAGGCGATGCTTTCCGAGGCGGCCTTTGGAGAGAAGAACCGGGCCTTTATGTTATCGATGCGGCCGGAAAAGAGGCGCCGAGATTTCTCACCCGCGAGGGGGATAATCCGCGCTTTTCAAAAGACGGCCGGCGAATCTATCTTCTTTCGCGAGAGAGTGAAAAGGCGGCCTTAATCAGCATCGATCTGCTCGGTTCCGATCGGCGGGTGCATGCCGTCTCGGAGCGGGCCTTCGATTTCGTTCTTTCACCCGACGAAAACTGGCTGGCTTTCGAAGAATTATGGCAGACTTATGTGGTTCCCTTTCCGCATGTGAACGAACCTGTCGAAATCGGTCCGGAAATGACCAATCTTCCCTTGAAGCGGCTTTCGACCGATGGCGGCACCTATCTCGGCTGGACGCCCGACAGCAAAAGTCTTTTCTGGAGCCTGGGGCCGCAATTTTTCCGGATGGAACCGGCGGCGCTGTATTCCGAAGATACATCGGTGACCCCCAAACCGGCATCATTCAATCTCGGGTGGGATGAAAAAGCCGACATTCCCAACACCGACCTTTATTTTGTGGGCGCCAAAATTTTGCCGATGAACGATATGTCTGTGATACCCGATGGTGTTGTCCATATAAAAGGGAATCGGATCGCCGAGGTCGGCCCGCGGGACAAAATTTCTGTCCCGGCCGATGCCAGAGTAATCGACGTTGCCGGAAAGACTCTAATGCCGGGGATGATTGATATTCACGCCCACCCCTGGTCGAGCGACAATAATATTTATCCTCAGCAGGACTGGTCGTTTCTGGCCAATCTGGCCTTCGGTGTCACGACCATGCATGACCCGAGCAATAATTCACAGATGATATTCGGGCCGGCCGAATTGCAGAATCAGGGCGTCATGCTGGCGCCCCGGATATTCAGCACCGGGACAATTTTATACGGGGCCGAAGGGGACTTCAAGACCGTCATAAATAAATATGAAGATGCCGTAAGCGCCGTCAAGCGAACCATCGCTTGGGGCGCAATTTCGGTTAAGAGTTACAATCAACCCCGCCGCGACCAGAGGCAGATGATAATCAAGGCCGGAAATGAATTGAAAACCATGGTGGTTCCCGAAGGGGGCTCGACCATGAATAATATGATGACAATGCTTCTCGACGGCCATACCACGCTGGAGCACCCGGTGCCGGTGGCGCCTCTGTATGATCCGGAAATGCGCCTCTTGAGCCGTTTCGGCACGGGCTACACCCCGACCCTGATTGTCGGCTACGGCGGCCTCTGGGGAGAAAATTACTGGTATCAAAATAGCGAGGTCTGGAAGAATGAGCGGCTGGCCCGTTTTGTTCCGCGCTGGGTAATCGATCCCCGTTCCATTCGCCGCACCATGGCCCCCGATTCCGAGTATCATCATTTCGCGCTGTCGAAAACCGCCGCCGCTATTTTGCATCGGGGCGGAAATGTAGAACTCGGAGCCCACGGGCAACTTCAGGGTCTCGGCGCCCACTGGGAACTCTGGATGCTTCAGCAGGGAGGTATGACCAATCATGAGGCCCTGCGCTGTGCCACCTGGATGGGGGCGCGCTCGATCGGTATGGAGAAGGAACTCGGGAGTATTCAGCCCGGCCTTCTGGCGGATATTATTATTATCGACGGTGATCCCCTGACCGATATCCGTCAATCGGAAAATATAACATACACCATGATAAACGGCCGGCTTTATGATGCCCGCACGCTGGAGCAGATTGAGCCGGAGCGGAAACCGCTTCCCAAAGGGCCAAATCTTGAAGGCATCCTTGGAAATGATATTGGGACATCCTGCTTAGGCGATTGATTGCCAATATCTTAAGATAAAAATAGCCCCTCTCCGTCACAATGCCGGGGAGGGGTTTCTATTTTTGATGGGACCCGCAATATTTTCCCTTTTTTAATTTTCGTTATCGCTTTAGTGGCTATTATAAAGAAAATTGGCTATTTTTGTTCTCGGTAAGTAGAAAACAATAATCAATAGCGGAGGTTTAATGAAAACCAGGCATATATTACTTCTATCATTTCTTTTCCTCCTAATATGTTCATTTCAGAATTCACCCGCGCAGACCAACGCGGCATCCGATTCCGATTCTTTCCTCTGGCTGGAAAATGCCAACGATCCCAAGGCGCTGGATTGGGTGAAGGCCCAGGACGATTTGACCACCAGGGCACTGGAAAGCGATTCCAATTTTGAGAAATTCCGGAATATCTCGCTGGAAATACTCAACTCCAAAGATCGGATCCCGGACGGATCCTATGACGGTAAGTACGTATATAATTTCTGGCAGGATGAGAATCATATAAAAGGGATACTCCGCCGCGCCACATTGGAAGAGTATGTCAAGAAAGATCCGCAGTGGGAGACGGTTCTCGATATCGACAAACTCAGCGCCGACGAGGGCAAGGATTATGTCTTTCACGGCTCGACCACCTTTCCTCCCGCAAGAACCCGCGGGATGATGGCATTATCAATCGGCGGAACCGACGCCGCTATCAATCGTGAATTCGATTACACCATCAAGTCATTCGTTCCCGATGGCTTTGTTGTCCCCGAAGCCAAGAGCGATGTATCATGGTATGATGAAAATACCCTTTTGATCGGCACCGATTTCGGCCCCGGTTCGATGACTTCATCGGGATACCCCAGAATCGTAAAATTGTGGAAACGGGGAACCCCTCTTTCGGAAGCGAAGACTATTATGGAAGGGGAGAACTCCGATGTCAGCGCCAGCGGGTATGTCGCCTTTCGCCCGGAGGGAAATTGCTTTATCCTGCAACGGGGAATCAATTATTGGGAATCGCAAAAATGGCTGGTCGACTCCGGCGGCAACCGCATTGAACTTCCCTTTCCCAAAGATTCCTATGTTCAGCCGTTTAAAGGACGCCTATTGGTTCAATTGAATTCCGATTGGTTCGATATACCCGAGGGGTCATTGGCGGCGGTTAAGATCGCCGATTTGCGATCCCCGAATTTGAAGTCGAAAATTGAAATCATATTCAAACCTGACGAGAAAAGCACCATAAATTCCGTGAGCACCGTTAAAGATTATATTATCGTTTCTATTCTGCAGAACGTCCGCGGAAAAGTACTTTATTATGCACTTGATGATTCGAACGGCGTCGATAAATGGATACGGGGCGAAATCAATCTGCCGGACCTGGGTAAGGTGAAAGTGCATTCTTCCGATGATTTCAATAACACGCTGATGATCAGCTATGAGAATTTTCTCAATCCGACCAAGCTGTATCTTTTTGAAAATCCCCAAGCGGCTCCCGAAGAAATAAAGGCACTGCCGGCCGGTTTCGATGCCTCTGATATGAAGGTGGAGCAATTTTCCGCGACCAGCAAGGACGGGACCTCGATTCCATATTTTATGGTTTCCCGCAAAGACTTAAAACTTGACGGCTCCAATCCGACCCTGCTTTACGGTTACGGCGGATTCCGCAGCGCGCAAACACCGTTTTATTCGAGGACGGTCGGGAAAATCTGGCTCACGAACGGCGGGGTATATGTGCTGGCTAATATCCGCGGCGGCGATGAATTCGGCCCCCGCTGGCACAAAGCGGGACTCCTTGAAAACCGGCAGAAAGTATTCGATGATTTTATCGCCGTGGCCGAGGATCTGATTAATAAAAAAGTGACTTCGCCGCGCCGTCTCGGAATTATGGGCGGCAGTAACGGCGGCCTTCTGGTCGGAGCGGCCTTTACGCAAAGACCCGATTTATTCAATGCCGTTGTCTGCCAGGTCCCGCTTCTCGACATGCTCCGCTACAACAAGATCGGCGCGGGAGCGTCATGGATGGCGGAGTACGGCAACCCGGACATACCGGAGCAGAGAGCCTATATCGCAAAATATTCCCCCTATCAGAATCTGAAAGCGGGTGCCAAGTATCCCGAAGTGTTTTTTGAAACCTCGACCGCCGATGACCGCGTGCATCCCGCCCATGCCCGCAAAATGGCGGCCAGGATGGAGCAGATGGGATACAAAGTATATTATTTTGAAGAGATGACCGGCGGTCACAGCGCCGGGGTAGATAACAACCAGGAAGCCCGAAGATACTCCCTTGAATATACCTACCTTTGGAAGATGTTGAAATAGGCGAATTAAGTATGAGCCGTGGGGGCGTATTGCATACGCCCCTTTTTTATTTTTTCCATTACTGATAATCCAAATACCTGCTTTGGAGAGCTGGAGTAGGTCAAGCCCACTTGGGGAAGGGTTGGGCGTGGTTGGGGAGGCTTGACACTAAAGGATTTATTTCTCGCGCCGTCAGGAGTCTCTCCTGACGGTATGCTTTATAATATCAAGCGGAACCATCATTTCCGTTTATTTTGCAACAATCAATTCGGCTGGCCGTCAAATTACTGTGCCCTCTCGCCGATTAATTTTATAATAAAACCTGATTGGGGAGATATCTATGGACGAAAAATCAATCGATCGCAAAGAATTCCTGACCAATGTCGGGAAATATTGCGCCGGGGCCTGTCTTTGTGCCGCGGTCGGGAGTATGACCGCTCTTCATGCCCAGGAATCCGATAAATCGGATAAGGAACCGGACAAGAAACCCCGCTCCGAGGAGCGGATAAAATTCGCCGAAGGGTGGGTTAAGCGGCTTATGGATGCAATCGACAGTACCCTCGATGAGCCGACCCGCCGGAAACTGATGATGGCCAACGGCAAGGCTTGCCTGCTGGCGTGGTATAACGAGACCGGGCGGAAAGTGAAATCGGTCACGCTGGAGCAATTCACCGACTGGATAAAAAATAAGGTTACGGACGGTTCATACACGATTGACGGCAATACTATTTATTTCCAGTATATGAGCGCCGCCGAAACCGGACTGCCGTCAAAGGAAGCCGATTGCCTCTGTACGCTGGTCGAAACCAAACCGGCGGGGTTATCAGGCACATACTGTTACTGCTCGGTCGGTTATGTCAAAGAGATGCATGAACAATATCTGGGACGTCCGGTGGAGGTGGAATTGCTTGATTCGGTCCTGCGAGGCGGCCACCGCTGCCGGTTCAAAATTACGGTGGCGTAATGAAATTATTTGTCCGCTTATGCGCCGTCAGGAACCCCTTCCTGTCGGCTTTTTTTTCTAACCCTGTATCTATCGTAGTCAGCGTAGGTCAAGCCCACTTGGGGAAGGGTTGGGCGCGGTTGGGAAGGCTTGACATTAATAAATCCTGATGAGATGATCCCAAAATCGTAATTGCCACACCCGACCCTTTTACATTCCCAACCTTTGCCGATAAAGAAATCCAAAATCCTGTTTGAATACTTTCATGATATCCGACAAATTGTTTCCCCTCGGATCAATAATAAAATGAATCAGGCTACTCATGGTAAATAATGGGATTTGCAATTATGGTATTCAATAATAAATCCTTTAATGTCAAGCCCCCCAACTGCTCCTCGTCCACACCCCAAGTGGGCTTGACCTACAAAAATTAATCTATCAACGCGGGTAACCCACCCCTCGGGGTGGGCATGGATAATTCGAAACCCCTGTGGTTTTGACATAATCCAGATGCTTCCGGCAATTCACTTCTTCTTAAGCAACCGCACCACAAATGCACCTTATTCATGACCCCGGTTCGACCGCCGGCCAGCGGGTGATAAATTTCGCCCCGCCGCCGTCGGCCTTATCGATCGTCACCTTGGCACCGTGCAACTCAAGAATACGGCTCACAATCGCCAGCCCCAGTCCGACTCCGCCCGATTCTCTGGTGCCGCTCGGGTCGATCCGGTAGAACGGCTTCATAATCTGCTCCCTCATATCCGGCGGCACCCCGGGGCCGTCATCGCTGATCTCGACAATGGCCTCGCCGTTTTCCTTGCGGTACGAGATTGTCACCGTGCTTTTGGCGTAGCGGAGCGCGTTGGCCGCCAGATTCTGCATGGCCCGGCGAAAGAGAATTTTATCGGCCACGACCGTGCATTCGGCCTCGGGTTCAAGATGCAGATCGATTTTGATTTCCGGCTGGAAATCCTGCAACCGCTTGATGACCTCCCTGACAATATCCGCGACCAACAAACGCTGTTTATTGAGCGACATCGACTCCGATTGAAAACGGTTATAATCAAGCAATTCCCCCACCAACTGGTTGATTTCATCGATTTCCCCGTCGATTTCCCGGAGGCGCTGCTTTCGTTCCTCTTCGGACTGGGTCGATTCCAAAAGACCCAGGCTGAAACGGATACGGGCGATAGGCGTCCGCAGTTCATGCGATACCGACTGCAGTAACTGCCGTTCTCGCTGAATCATCTGCTGGATGCTTCCGGCCATGATATTAAACCGATTGGCCACGCTCCCGATGGCGTCGCGGGATTTGATTGCGGCCCGGCTGTCCAGTTGCCCTTCGCCGAAACGCGAGGTGGCCAATTCCAAAGAGCGCAGGTTTCGCGCCAGCGGCACCACCATTATGAATCCGGCGATTCCGGCAATCAACAAAATGACCGCGGCCATGACTATAAAAAACTGGGTCTCGTTCCGGAAAAAGCGCGGCACGGGGCCGAGCACCAATACCTTACCGATTTTATTCAGGGGAATATAAATATAGCCGAGATTTTCCCCCGGGGGATTGCCGCCGCGCCTCGGCTCCGTCGGGCGTAACCAGATTTCGGGAGGAATCGAAGGATCGGAGGAATCAACGACGAGCAACGGGTAATTCAGGGCTTCGCTGATGGAGTCGAACAGCTCCTGATATTGCGACGGCGGCGTGGTTTCAATGCGGCTTTTCAACTGCTCGATATTGTTGTTGAAAGGCATCTGCGGGCGGGGCGGGCGCCCTTCCTCCTTGTTTATGATGTGAAATATCTCCCGGGGAACATAGAAGGAAAGTACCATCACGATAATGACGCCGATGGTAAAGCGGAAATAGAGTCGCTTCATTATTCCAGCACCCACATATAGCCGGTGCCGCGGACCGACCGGATTTTGTCCGGCTTCCGGCCGTCATCGCCGATTTTTTTCCGCAACCGCGAAATCGATAAATCGATGGAGCGATCCATACCGTCCCATTCGTGTCCTCGCAAGCCGTGACTAATCTGATCCCGTGTCACTACTTCGCCGGCATGGCTGGCCAAAAACCAAAGGAGATCGAACTCCGCCGTGGTGAGATCGAGGTGTTGTTCATCGATTGTGACCGTACGGCGGGAAGAATCGATCAGCAATGACCCATGCTTGATTTGACGGATGGCTCCCTCGGCTCTCTGGGTGCGCCGCAAAAGAGTCTTGATTCTGGCCAGGAGAAGTTGCGGCTTGACCGGCTTGGCCATATAATCGTCGGCGCCGATTTCCAGACCGACCAACTCATCGGCTTCTTCGCCGCGGGCGGTCAACATCAAAATGGGGTTCTTGTACGCCGGGCGGACCTTCTTGCATACTCCAAATCCGTCCATCCCCGGTAGCATGATATCAAGAATAACCAGATCCGGCGTTTCTATTATAATTCTGTCGGCGGCCTTATCTCCCCGCGTTTCAATCGATACTTTAAAGCCGTTTTTTTCCAGGAACTCCTGCACCAGACGGGCCAGCCTGATATCATCTTCGACCAGCAGGATACTTACCATTGCATTCTTACTCCCCAAATCTCATTTACTAATATGATTTTTACAATTTACCTCGAATCACGGCACACCTGCTTTCAAAATTGGTATCAAAATGTATCATTTGGGGTGAAGTCTTGGCAATATATTTTTTGCCGCGAACTGCGGTTTATCGACCCTTTATTCCAAATAAGACAAGCCGGCCGAATTTTTTCCGGCCGGCTATGTCATCAGCCGAGGATGTCGAGATTCGATGACGGCGTAAAGGCATCGATATTAGCCGCATACTGCTGAATCGTATTCTGATATAGGGTGTTGTCAGTGTTGCTGTCCTGATTCAGAGCGTCCAATAAGGTTGAATTGGAGTCATTCCTCGCGTCAATTGCGGTATTCGCCGCAATCGGCGTTTCATCCTTCATACGGCTCTTCATCTTCTCATCGATAGCGGTCAGTTCGGCCATGCTGATCTGGCCGTCGCCGTTAGTATCAATCTGAGAAAATATGTCATCTGACTGATCCGATTCGCCGGTCTTCTCGGCCCTTTTTTGTCCAAAGGCCTTGAATTCCGTCTTGTCGATCGAGCCGTCGCCGTCGGTGTCCATCTTCGAAAAGATCTCTTCAGGACTTGGACCCGGTTTCATTTGGCCCTTCATCTTCTCGCCGAAAGCCTCGAATTCGGCCTTACTGACCTGGCCGTCGCCGTCGGTGTCCACCGCCGAAAAGATCTCTTCCGATTTATCGGCCTTGCCGATTTTGGCCGCCATCTGCCGGCCGAAAGCGGTGAATTCCGCCTTATCGACAGAACCGTCACCGTTGGTATCGATATTGGTGAACATTTCCTCTACGCGGTCCTTTTTGGCCGTCGCATTGCTTGTACTCTGGTAATTGGTGTACCGGCTTATTCCGTTTATCATGTTTTCACCTCCTTTCTCATATCATACTTAAAAAAATCCTATTTGCCCGGGAAGTCCGCCGATGATGCATTGTCAATCGATTCGCGCACAAATCACCGAAGTAATCGGTGCCCTACATGGGAACTTTCATCTTCTTCAGGGTTATTTGTGTCTCAAATTGTATCGGCCGATTGACGACTGCGAACCGTTTTGTAATTTGGAGATATAAAAATATGATGGGGAGATTTATTTATTTTAATCCGTATATATTGCAAATGAAACACTGTCGAATATTCTTTTCTCAAGGCCGTGGAAAAAATTAACTGATGAGGATGATATGAACTGGAAAAAAATTCCGATCGGGACAATCATTTTCTTTCTATTCTTTCTTAAAATCCTGTCTTCTTCGGGGTACTGCAAAAATATCGAGCTATCCGCTCCGCCGGTGGAACAGCAAATCAAACTCGACGGCAAACTAACCGACTGGCCCGAAGAGGCAACTTATTTTCTGGGTGAGCCGGAGGCAACCATGGGGGTTTGCCACGATTCCGTCAATATATATATCCTGGTCTCCTTCAGAAAACCGGAATGGGCTCGTCAGGTCCGAAGAAGCGGTTTGACGGTCTGGCTCGACGCCAAAGGAAAGAAGAACAAAGATTTCATGCTTCGCTTCACCGACGGCCCCACCCGGGAGGAGATGAAAGAAATTGCGGGAATGAATGAGGAATCCCAACAAAGGGAAATGCCGGCCGGGATGCAGGAGCGGATGGCGGAGATGGATAAAAAATTGGAAAATGGACTGGTCTGTTTTCAAAAAGACTATCTGGCGGAAAAGCCGATTCCGATGGACGGCTCTCAAGGTCCGGCGGCCGCTTTCGGTATCGATAAAGGATTTTTTGTGTATGAATTCCGGATTCCCCTGCAGGCCAGCAGCGCCATGCACTATGGTCTGGGGGTTGCACCCGATCAGGTCCTCGGCGTCGGTTTAACCTGGGGCGGATTTGACCGCGAAAAAATGCGCGAATCGCGACGCGATATGGGAAACGGCCCTCCCGGAATGGGCGGCGGGATGGCACCCGGCGGGATGGGCGGAGATATGCCGATGGGGGGCGGCGGTAGACGCGGCGGTCCCGGCGGCAGGCCAGGCGATGATCAGGCCCTGCAAAAGCAGGAAGTTTGGCTGAAAGTGAAAATGGCCGCAACTGCTCCGAACGAGGCTTCGACCAACAAATAATAAGCCATCCACGGTCGATAATACCCTCCTATCGACTCCGATAGCTCACACCTCGGGGGTCGGGAAGAGACATTTTTTCCGACCCCCCGATTTAATTTCCGTTTAACCTTCTTTCTTATAATTTTTCGCCAGTATCGATATTTTTTTCCATTTTTTCTTCTCCATCAAATTGGCTTTTATGTTCTGCCGGGCCGCCAAATAGTGCAATTCCTTTTTCAGTTTCAGGTAACTTCGGTACCGTCCGGGGTCAAGCGAACCATCCGCAATCGCCCCCTGCACGGCGCAACCCGGCTCCTTAAGGTGACCGCAGTTCCGAAATCGGCAACGCCCGGCCAGCCCTTCAATATCATCGAACGCCTGTTTCAATCCCGATTCATCGCCCCAGACCTGCAATTCCCGCATTCCGGGAGTATCGATAACTATTCCCTTGTCCGGGAGCAGAATCAATTCCCGGCTGGTCGTGGTATGTCGGCCGCGGCTGTCATCTTCCCGCACTTCTCCCACCGAAAGCCGTTCTTCACCCAGAAGGGCGTTGATGATGGTTGATTTGCCGACCCCCGATGAACCCAAAAAGGCGGCTGTCCGGCCGGCCGGAATATGACTCCGCACCGTTTCCAACCCCTGATTGGTAGCGGCGCTGATGGCATGCACGGCGGCTCCGATGGCAATCGCTTCGATTTCCTCCTGCCGTTCCGCCGCCTCGGGGCAAAGGTCGGCCTTGTTTAATAGTACCACCGGGACCGCGCCGCTTTCCCAGGTAAGCGAAAGATACCGTTCGATACGGCGCGGACTGAAATTATTATCTAAGCCGCAGACGATGAAAACGGTATCGATATTGGAGGCCACCACCTGCTCCTCGGTATTTTCCCCGGCGGTCTTGCGCAGGAAAGCGCTTTTTCGCGGAAGAAGATTGTGGATCACGGCGGTCCCGCCATCGGGCGGGAGCGATGCCGCCACCCAGTCGCCGACCGTCGGAAATTTCCCCCGGTTGTCCGCCTCAAAGCGAAAGCGCCCGGAAACCTCACACCGATATTCCCCGCTCTCACCGCAAGCCAGATAATCCCGGCGGTTTTCGCGGGTAATCCTCAAGGGAACCAGGTTCTTATTTTTATGGGGTTCGAATTTCTCTTCGAAATACGGATCCCATCCTAAATCTATCAAATTCATCTCAATGATCTTTCAGTTTCATTTTTTTGTTTGCCGCCTGCCGCGGCGGATCAAATTTTAGTTTCCGCCGGCAATTGGAAGCGCAGGCTTTTGATATTTTTTCATCGTTCGCTTCATTGACAACTCCCGACATAAAATCCTCCTGAATAATTTAAAGGTTGACAAAACCGCCTCTTATAATCATCAAAAAAATAACCGCAGAATACTCTTGCACCTGCGGCCATAAACAAAAAAGCCTTCCGCATGCGGGAAGGCGCTCATATTCGAATTAATCGATATTCGCTATAAGCGGCGCCTCCGCAGGCGCAAAATTGCAACTGCCGATTCTACTCTTACGGTCATAAATTCGCGCCTCCTTTCGACGGTTGATGGTTTTGTCGCCTTGGCGACAATGATAATATCGGCAATTCCGGTCCGAAGTCAATAAAAATAATAAGGCTCCGCCAAAAGCTCTAATAGGCACAAACATAGACTAAATTAGTTTATATTATCTTAATATTTCCCCTTTCGGATGCGTATAGAGGTAAGTTGTTCCAATCAAAATTCTCTAAAGTATGAGGTTGTCATGACAGTAGAACCGGGAATGAAACTCGGCCCCTATGAAATCGAATCGGCGCTGGGTGCGGGAGGGATGGGCGAAGTCTACCGGGCGCGCGATAGCCGTATCGGCCGTTCTGTCGCTATCAAAGTCCTTCCGCCCAATCTGGCGGACAACCCCGACCTGCGGCAAAGATTCGACCGCGAGGCCCGGGCCATTTCAAGTCTTAACCATCCCAATATCTGCTCCCTTTTTGATGTGGGTCATCAGGAAGGCATCGATTTCCTGGTCATGGAATACCTTGAAGGAGAAACTCTGGCCAAGATTCTGGAGCGGGGCGCCCTGCCGATGACCGAAATAATGCGAATCGCCAATCAAATCGCCGATGCTCTTGACCGCGCCCACCGCGTCGGCCTAATCCATCGCGACCTTAAGCCGGGCAACATTATAGTAACAAAAAACGGCGCCAAACTGCTCGATTTCGGCCTGGCAAAACTTCAGGAAAATGGGATTATTAAAGGCATTTCCGGTATCACGCGCTCGACTCCCTTGACCGGTGAAGGAGCGATCGTCGGGACCCTTCAATATATGTCGCCGGAACAGCTCGAAGGAAAAGAAACCGATCCTCGAAGCGACCTCTTCTCTTTTGGCGTCATTCTATATGAGATGGCAACCGGCAAAAAACCTTTTGATGGCAAAAGTCAGGCCAGCCTGATTGCCTCTATTTTGAAAGAGGAACCGCGGCCAATATCGGACCTGCAACCGCTCACCCCCCCGGCGCTGGACAGAATTGTCAAGCAGTGTCTGGCCAAAGAGCCCGATGATCGCTGGCAGACCGCCGGTGATTTGAAACGGGAATTGAACTGGATTATCGAAGCCGGTTCTCAGGCCGGTATTCCGGCGGCCGTGGCGGTGCGGCGCCGCCGGCGGCTCAAATTGAGTTGGCTTATCGCTGTCTGCGCCGGCGCGGCGGCCATTGTCTTCGGCGCGATGCTTCTTATGCGCCCCGCGGAAAAGCCAAAAATCGTCCGTTTTGCCATTTCCAGCAGTGCCGATATGGGACGGCTTCGCTGGCCGAAAATTTCACCCGATGGACAAACGCTGGCCTTTCTTGCCAATGACAGTACCGGTAAATCGATGATTTGGATCCGGCCCCTCAATGCCCTTACGGCCTATCCTCTGCCGGGAACCGAAAACGCCGGGCGTCCCTTTTGGTCCCCCGACGGCCGCTACCTGGCCTTTATCACGGCAGGACAATTGAAAAAAATTTCCGTGTCGGGCGGGCCGGTGCAATTGATCAGCAATGTTCCCGGCGGTTCCGATGGAACCTGGGGGAAATCCGGAGTTATTTTGTATGACGGTAACGTGCAGGACTCCATCCGCCAAGTCCCGGCCGCGGGCGGCAATTTTTCCGCCGCCACCATCATTGATCGCGCCGGGCACGAACAATATCATGCCTGGCCCTGCTTCCTGCCCGATGGCAAGCATTTTCTGTACATCGCCAATATCGACAGCGCCGGGAGCTCCAATACCGGTATTGTCAAGGTCGGATCCCTTGACCTAAAAGAATCCAAGCCCCTGTTCCCCTCCAACTCCAAAGTCGATTATGACCCGGCGGGTTATATAATATATGTACTCAATGACATCTTAATGGCTCGACAGTTCGATGCCGGCAAATTGGAATTAGTCGGCGAGCCCCGGCCGATCGCGGAGCATGTCCCGTCATTCAACGGCGGCGCCGATTTCAGTGTCTCAAATGATGGCACCCTTGCTTACCTTCCCTCGAGCGGCTCGCAAAATTCCGAACTGGTATGGGTCAATAGAAGCGGTAAAGAATTGAGTAAAGTCGGCGATCCGAGTCCGTTTCGTGGATTAAAATTGTCCCCCGACGGCACTAAATTGGCCTATGCCCTCTTTGATCCCAGCGCCAATTCCGAAGATATCTGGGTCCGCGACTTGAACAGAGAAGTGTCATCACGCTTAACCTTCGATCCCAAAGTCGACGAATCGCCCGTTTGGTCACCGGACGGAAGCCGCGTTTTATTTTCATCCGATCGAAGCGGCATCTTTTCCCTGATGTGGAAAGCGGCCAACGGCCTCGGTGAGGATCAGCCGATTGACAAACCGGGAGATACCGTCAACAAAGTGGACGTGGCTCCGTTCGAATGGTCTCGTGACGGCCGAACCGTGGTAGTGATGGGCCTCCGCACCGGGCAGTGGGATATCGGTCTTAAGAATCTTGACGCCGGCAATTCTGTTCGTTGGCTTTTAACCAGCCCTTTTAACGAGATGAGGCCGGCTCTGTCACCCGATGGTCGTTACCTGGCTTACAATAGCAACGAGTCGGGGGGATTAATGCAGGTCTTTGTCCTTGACCTGCAGGGCTCCGGTGGAAAATGGCAGATATCCAACAATGGCGGTTATGGCCCCGCCTGGAGCGCCGACGGGAACGAGTTGTATTACTTGAATCCGAACATGATCGCGGTTCCGATTATTCCCGGCCCGACTTTTCAAACCGGCACCCCGGTCAAATTATTCGATCTAACCAAAACTGAAAATACCGGGCTCCCGACCCGACGCTATGATGTCAGTTCCGACGGTAAAAAATTCCTGATTAATCGGCAGACTGGCAATACCGCCCAGATCGGCATTAATATTGTCCTCAACTGGAACAAGGAATTGACCGACCAATAATCGATTGCCAAAACCGATATTTGGCGCTATCTTGGTTGCGAGGGGGACATAAACTTGAATCAGCAATACCATGTTCAAAATTGTCGGCACATCGAATTTTAAACACTATTCCAGGGTTTTTGAACCGGGGAAATACCGTATCGGGCGAAGCAAGGACTGTGATCTGTTTTTGCCCGAAATTACCGTCTCCAAAAATCATGCCGCAATTGAAGTCAAAGAGGGCGACGATTTCTTTTATCTGACCGATCTGGGAAGCCACAACGGCTCTTTTCTAAATGGCGCCAGAATTACAGAGACGGTTGAGGTAAAAGAGGGTGATACCATTTCTCTCGGCGGGGTGGAATTTCGCGTTGTTGAAACCGAGAAATCGGCCCCGGAAAAACCATCGGCCCAAAGTATCTCGCAAAAAACCGACTCTAATCTTTACAAATCAATGGTCATGCCGATTCAGGAGGCCCTGAAACCGCTTCCCTCGCGAATGTCGGAGCGCCCGGAAGTGATGCCGGCCATATTCGAAATGGCCAAGATGCTTGTATTGCCGGGACCCAAAGAGCAGATTCTCGACCAGTCATTGCAACTGCTTGCGAAAGTCATTCCGGCGGAACGAATGGCGATCCTTCTTAAAGATAACTGCGAGCTTGGCGTATCACTAACCTCTTCGTTCACCAAGGTCGGTTTGGAACTCGGATCCTTCAGTCTTTCCCGGACCATTATTATGGATATCCTCGCCAACAAAAATTCTCTTGTCATTAACGATATCCAGCAGGTGCCGCGTTTTGCCCAACAGCAGTCGATAGTCGATCTCGGGATGAAATCGGCCATGGCGGTGCCGCTCTTCGATGAAGGCGAAATTCTGGGGATTTTGTACATCGACACCCGCAATCCGATTCATCGCTACAACGATGATTCCCTCCGCCTTCTGGCCACCTTCGGCAATCTGATCGCCTCCCGCCTGCTCAATTATTCGCTTCTCGAAGAACGTCAGCATCGCCGCCTGCTCGAAGCGGAACTGGAGCGGGCCTCATCGATTCAGGCCAGCCTTCTGCCGGTCGAACTGCCGGCTCTGCCCGGCTATCAAATCAGCGCCTACCAGAAACAATGCCTTCAGGTCGGCGGAGATTTTTATGACGCCGCTTTGTTGCCCGATGGCAAAATGGTTTTTTTGCTCGGCGATGTCAGCGGCAAAGGGATGGGGGCGGCCCTCTTGATGTCGGATATTATCAGCTCTTTCCGGGCGCTCTATTATGATCCCGCCTTTGATTTGACGCGGAGTGTCGATATCGTCTCCCGTGAACTCTGCCGTCACAGCGCTCAGGACAATTACGCCACCCTGTTCATCGGCACCCTCGACCCGACTACTCATCTGCTCGAGTATGTCAACGCCGGTCATAATCCGCCCCTTTTCCTGCACGCCGGGGAAATCGGCCACCTTCAGGCCAGCGGCATCATGGTCGGGGCCTTCGAAGGTATTCCCTGGGAAAAAATGGAAATTGAAATGCATGACGGGGACATGATTTTTATTTATACCGACGGCGTCACCGAGGCCCGTTGCCGGGAAGAATTATACGGCGAAGATCGCCTGGATTGTCTGGCCGATAATCTATTTAAGCTCTCGGCCGATGAAACCACCCGCACGGTCAAAGACAACATCAATCAATATATCCAAGACACCCCCTTGACCGATGATATCACCATCATGGCCCTGAAAAGAATCGCCTGCAATTAAATACGGGGCACGAGGCGAAGCTCTGTATCAGCTCTCCCCCAATCAATATTCAAATTGCGGCTCCCAGCCGTCGGCCCCGTCTTTCAGCAAATCAAGCATATGCCATAGGCCGCAAAAATCATCACCCGGCCCGAAATTTGTATATCCTGCCCGAAAAATCCTTCCGTCATCATCCTTGAAAAACGCCGAGACCCCCGGTAACTGGCTTCCTTCTTCCGTCTCGAATTTCATATCACGATTGAAGGTCGAGCCGTGACTGGAGTACATTTTGAAATTCCATCCCCGGCTCTGATAAAAATCCCTCTGCGTCTCGACATCGTCTTTCGAGATCACCACAAATCCGGCCCGATTCTCCAGATGCTGGGTCACGCCGGTAAAGCCGTCGGCCCACAGCGTGCAATAGGGGCACCTCTTCCCCATATTATGAACCAGAATCAAATCCCGGTGATTTCCGAACAGTTCCGAGAGCTTGATTTCCGAACCGTCATGGGTTTTGAAAATATATTCGGGAACCGGCTCCGGGGCGACTTTTTTGCGAAGTTCCGTCAGCTCCTTTTTCTCATTCAAAATCTTCTCTTCCATCGCCCTGATTTTATCGGAAAGATTCATTTGTTTCGGGCGCTTGCTTGCCGCCGACCGTTTCTTGACCGCCGGCAGAGCTTTACCTCTTTTTGATATCATGACCATCGGCTTTTTCCCGCGCCCCTTTTGACCCGACTTGGCCTTTTTTTCTGTCTTCTTTTTGATCGCCATAATAACCTGCCTATTTCGAATAAATTATTTTGCACATTACTTCTTGTCTATTTTATCAAGAAATTCCCGCAGGGCTCCAACATAATGAGCCGAATCATCCTGCATCGTCAGGTGCCCACAGTCCTTAAAGGTTGCCATTTCGGCCCGTGGCACCAGACCCTTAAAATAGGCGACCGTGGCCGGAACCGCCTCATCGAATTCGCCGGCCGTAAACAGGACCGGAACATTCAATTCATGCAGACGGGCCGTGCCATCATAATTTTTCAATATTCCCGTTAGGGCGAATTCACTGGGGCCGTTCATATAATTATAGAGCGCCGGATTGATCTGCGCAAAAGAGGAATCAAGATCGGCCGACCATGGTTGACGGCGCGCCAAATATTTGAAATAATAGGCCATGACGGCATTCTGATACTCGGGAGAATCGGTTGTACCGTCCGCCTCGTGCTTATGAATCACGTTTTGCATCGAATCCGGGAGAGCTTTGAGGAGATTTTCGGCATCGCGGCCCCAGCGCGGGATATCCAGGGCCGGGCTGGCCAGAATCAGACCGCGAACCCCTTCCGGTTTGGTAAGCATATATTCCGCCGCCAGAATTGTCCCCCAGGAATGGCCGTAAAGATAGATTTCTTTCAGCCCGAGGGCTTTACGGACCTCCGCCGCCTGCTTCACAAAATGGTCAATCGTCCAGAGAGAAGTATCATTCTCACTCGGGGAGTGTCCGCATCCGAGTTGATCGAAAAATATAACCGGGCGCTCATCGCCCAGCGCCGCCAGCGGTTTTAGATAATAACTCGGCACGCCCGGCCCGCCATGAA
>CALMKK010000169.1 GCA_937867135.1 uncultured candidate division Zixibacteria bacterium | reverse complement strand
TCGGCGGCCTTATTACCCCAATTTCAGCGGCATCAGAAATATCAGAGATTGAAAAATCCCTTTCTCTTCCATTTGAACAAATCTATACTCATTTCACCAACGCTTTGGAAAAATTGGCTGATAGGGAGAAACCGGACTATAGAAATTCAATAAAAGAATCTATCAGCGCGGTTGAATCGACCTGCAATTTAATACTTGGCAGAAAAGCAACATTGAGCGACGCCCTAAAGAAAATCAAGGAAGCAATAGAAATTCATCCTGCGTTAGAAGAAGGCCTGCAAAAAATATATGGTTATACTAGTGACGCGGACGGCATAAGACATGCGTTGATAGAAGCTGAAAAATTAACACAGGATGATGCCAGATTCATGCTGGTGATTTGCTCTGCTTTTTCGAATTATTTAATTGCTAAAGGGAAGGACGCTGGATTAATAAATTTGACTTAAATATTTTAAGTGATGGGCCTTTTGCAGTTGTTGATTTATATTGACTTAACCAAAATAAGACTGGTGTCAGGATATCAGTGTTTTCTGAAAAACTGAAATGCGGCGGTCTCATCGCCGTGACTCAAATCAAAGGATCAAAATGCCATTTAATCAAAGAGTCAAGAAATTAGTCGTCCTAGAAAAATCGACCGGAAAGCATTTGCCGTGTGTTATGTGCGGTAAAGAATATCCTTTGCCCGATGCTGTACACATAATTGACGAAAAGGAATGGAAGGAAAAGCTTGGTCAAGATAGCAAGACCAATGGTATTCCGCTTTGCCCGAATTGCCATCGCATATTTGATGAGATCTTTAGACCCTATTTATACCGAGCTCTGAATAAATTCGGATGCAGCAACCTGCCCAAGTCGTGGTCAAAAAATAATAAGCTCACAGTAACTGACAAGTATTTGGATATTTAATTGCAGAGTCGTTTAGAGTTGATTTACAAATGTTCTTAATGCCATCGTAGGAATAAAGGGCAGGCCAATCTAATATCTATTTGGTGGAAAAATTATGCCATCAGTCTTAATCACAGGTGCTAGTCGGGGATTGGGAAGGGAAATATTGGATGTCTATGCCAAAAATGGCTGGAACGTCTTCCCGCTTGTCAGAGATATAAAAGTCGCGCGGGAACTGGAATCGATTTATGAACCGCGATGTCATGCCATTGTCGGCGATGTGACAGATGATAATATTGAGCTTGAGATTTCCAACGTCCTCGGCAAGCATACCGGAACTCTCGATCTATTGATTAATAATGCCGGGAACATCAGGAAAAACCGGGGGATTGAAAAGGCCAACCCGAATGATCTCTTGGACACTTTCAATGTGCATTGCGCCGGAGCGGTGCGATGTAGCCGAGCGGCTTTCCCCTTCTTGAAGAAATCCCCCAAGGCGGTTGTCGTGAATATCTCTTCGCGCTTCAGTTCTATCAACCGCATTTTGGAAGCGGAACGGGATTATATTTATGCTTATTGCATCGCCAAATGCTCCCAGAACATGCTCACCGCCTGCCTTCATCAAGAATTGAAAAAATTCAATATCAGGGTGCTGGCGGTTCATCCGGGACGGTTGAAAACATCGGTCGCCCCGGCCGACGCCGACACCGAACCGCGCGAAGCGGCGGAGAGGCTGTATGAGTGGCTCGCAACGGTGGATGACAGTACAGAGTGCCGGCTTTATGATTTGATGGAAGGGAAAGCAATTGAATGGTAAAAGATGGCAATTTGATAGAATCGAGTGTCGGATTTCTCGCGGCATTCCGTCGGAGACGGAATTTCACTCGGAACCACGACCTGCGGCAGCGCCGAGCACAGAAAGTTGGAACTACGGGGGTTCGGGCCTAACAGAACCAAGAATATTCAAGGATAAATTGTTATCGGCGTCCCGTCCCGAACCAGTTCCCAGATCTCTTCGATCTCTTCATTGGTGACCGCAATACAGCCATTGGTCCAATCGTACCAGAGATGCCTCTTCCCCAGCCAGCTGTATTTGTCGGGCAGGCCGTGAATCATTATATCGCCGCCGGGGTGAACTTTAAGGCTGTCGGCGCGGGCCTTGTCTCTAGCATTGGGATAGGAAATATGGAGCGAGAGGTGGAACTGGCTGTTGACATTCCGCCAGTCGATAAGATATCGCCCCTCGGGAGTTTTCTGGTCCCCCTGACGTTCCTTGGGGCCGGTGGGAGATTTCCCCAGCGCCACATCATAGATTTTAAGGGTGTCCTGTTTCTTATATAAGATCAGTTCCCTTTTCTGCTTGAAGACAGCCACGCTGTCGGCATGGTCTTTCTTTGTCGCGGCTTCAATCGGCGAAAATATTAGGAGCCAGGCTGAGGCCGTGATTATTGTTATTGAAATTATTCCCCTCATGTACTTAGGACGTTCGTTATTGTCATATATAAAATATAATCTGGCGAATCTTTTGGCTATTATAATCTTAAGCTATTGTCCGGCAAGATATTTAAGGATCGGCAATTATTTCAATTGTAAGGCGACGGCTCACCGCCGATATTATTGTTATGAAAAGACGCTTATCCTGCATTTTTGCACTTTTTCTTCTTCTGACCCTCTCGTCTGCGGCCACCCAACAGATGACCTGCGCCTATTGTAAGAAAATTATCGATTCGGGTGAATATATCAAAGTTGACGGAAAATATTATCATAAGAATCATTTTCTCTGTGCCTATTGCGGCCGTCCGATTAGCGATCAGAGATATTTTGCGGCAGGCGGGCAATATTACGACAGTTCCTGCTATGTCAACGCCGTTCTGCCCAAATGCGCTTATTGCAATCAGCCGATAGACGGCCAGTATATCGAATCAGACGGACGGATTTACCACAAAGAATGCTATGACGGGCATATCGCGTTGAGGTGCAGTCTCTGCGGGGGGGTAATCAACGGGAAATATGTGATGGATGATTGGGGAAACAAGTATCATCAGGAACATGAAGATAACGAGCCGCAATGCCGCTATTGCGGGCGGTTCATATCGGAATCGATTTCGGAGGGAGGTAAAACATATCCCGACGGCCGTGCGATCTGCGGGATATGCCTCAAAACGGCCGTGAACGATGATGATAGGGCCGAAGAAGTAGTCTCGGAAATGGCCGCTAAACTGGCGGCCTTCGGAATTAAGGTGGATGTAAATAAAATTAAGCTGAAGCTGGTTGACCGGCGGCAGATGGGAAAAATAAATTCGGAACTGGGCGACCAGGCCCAGGGGACCACCCGGTTTGAGCAAGATAGTTATTATTTCGGATTGTTTAAGCAACGCCGCCTGATGATTTATATCTTAAACGGCATTCCCCTGAAAGAATTTATGGTCACGGCCGCGCATGAATTGATGCACGCCTGGTTGTATCAAAACGCCGCGCTTGATATGGATCCATTGCTGACCGAGGGGAGTTGCAATTATGCGGCCTGGCTGGCAATGGAGGACGATTTATCGCCGGAAGCGGAGCATCTGCGCAAAAAATTATACAATGAAACAATGCCGGTATATGGCGAAGGATTCCGCCGGGTCAAGGCCTGGGTCGAAAGGAATGATACCGGGACATGGTTACAATACTTGAGGGAAAACAAGCGGCCGCCGTGGTGATAGGCGACGGCGGCGGGATAAAATAAAGGCCGATTTTCAAAGAAGCCGGCCTTTCATATAATTGTCTGCAATAATTATTGAATTTCAACGCCGCTTGCGATAATAATGATCGACGTCGCCGTAAACCCGGCCGTCGATATGCGAAAAATATGTTCCGCCGGAACCATCGCTGGCAATATTGACATCCTCGCGAACTTTATCAATTCGAATATCGCCGGAGCCGTCATCAATCGTGACAGAACCTTCAACTGAGGTAATGCCGATATCCCCGGAGCCATCATCGACATTTACATCCCCGCCGATATCCTCGATATCAACCATCCCGGAGCCGTCATCAATTTCAATATTGCCGCCAACGCCGTGAATGGCGATGTCACCGGAGCCGTCATTGATATCCAGATTTCCGGAAATGCCGCCGACCGTCAAATCGCCTGAGCCATCTTCGATTTCAACCCGGGCGTCGATGTCGGCCACGGAAATATCCCCGGAGCCGTCATCGATCTCCAGCGCCAGCTTTTTGGGAATTTTGACAACCAAATCGATTTGGGCCGATTTGTCATGAAATAGGGAACCGAAGGAAATGCCCTGCTCCTCAAAGAGGCCGGTCAGATAAGCGGAGGAACCTCTGGCTTTCAGCTCCAATTTCATATTCCGTTCGAGATAACGCCGCGCTTCAGCGGGGCTGAAATGATCCAGAATTATGGTAGCGGATACCTCGATAGTCGAAAGGTTATCGACTCCTTTAACCTCCAGAGAACCGGCGCCGGATTCAATCACCAATTTCCGCAGATTTTCGGCTGGAAGTGTCAGATTGCGGTTTTCCACAAATTTGGCCGAGGCGGCGGCCGAAAGAACCAAAAGTCCCGCCGTAAATATCAGACTTAATCGCATAAAAGGTCTCCCATGTTCAAATTCGGAATTCTAATTGGTTAGACGGCCTCAGGGCGGCCGGGGTTGCATTTTCTCGGATAAGAAAAGTCTCGATTGGGGAATTCAGGGTAATTTTGAGGAGAAGCTATAATTATTTAATGGAAGGGGTTGCCAAATTTCGGGATTTTTTTAAATTAATAAATTCTAAATGAAACAAAACTTGCTTAAGTCATTTGACGTATTAAATGGCACAGGTAAAATTTTTATGCATTGTGTCTTCTTACCCAATCATTATGGAGTTCATATGAGACGAGTTTTATTGCTCACTCTGCTCGGTTTAGTTGTACTGAGCGGCGCTCTCCCGGCTCAAACGGGAACGGAGGCCCGTCTGATGCGCTTTCCGAATGTCAGCCAGGATAAGGTTACATTCTCTTACGGCGGCGATATCTATACCGCACCCCGCACGGGCGGTTCCGCCTCCCGGCTCACCAGCCATGAAGGGTTGGAGCTGTTTCCGCGATTTTCGCCGGACGGTTCCATGATTGCCTTTGACGGGCAATATGACGGAGATATGGCGGTCTATGTTATGCCGGTCACAGGCGGCGGGCCGAAACGATTGACTTTCCACCCCGGAATCAAAAACACGCCGGAACGATTTGGACCGGATGTGGTGGTGATGGGGTGGTCAAAGGACGGCCGGGTGATGTACCGTTCGCGCAAAGATGCGATGAGTTGGTGGGAAGGGCGGGTTTATCTGGTCGATCCCAAAGGAGGGATGTCGGAGCCGATGCCGATGCCATCGGCCGGATTCACCAGTTTCTCTCCCGACGGCAAAAAAGTGGCTTATTGTCCTATCTTCCGCGATTTCAGGATGTGGAAGCGTTATAAGGGCGGCATGGCGCAGGATGTCTGGATATATGATTTGCAGACCAATGACGCGCAGAAAATAACCGATTGGGTAGGAACCGATAATGTGCCGATGTGGTACGGGGATAAAATTTATTTCAATTCCGATCGGACAGCCACGCCCGACAGCGCCGGCACTCTCAATCTCTGGAGCTATGATACCAAGACCAAAGAAATCAGGCAGGTAACCCATTATTCCGACTTTGATGTCCGCTGGCCGAGCCTTGGACCGGATGCCATCGCCTTTGAAAACGGCGGATATCTGTACCTGCTGGATCTTCCGTCGGAGCAGGCGCATAAAGTGACAATCGATATAATCACCGATAAGCATACTGTCCGCCCTGAATTAGCCAAGGCCTTTGAGAGAATTTATGATTTTGATATCTCCCCTGACGGCAAACGGGCGGTTTTTTCCGGGCGCGGCGATATTTTTACCGTGCCGGCCAAAGAAGGCAATACCCGCGATCTGACCAACACCTCGGGAGCAAAAGAAGTCTCCGGAAGCTGGTCGCCCGACGGGAAATGGATTGTTTATGTATCGGACACCACCGGAGAAGATGAAATATACCTGGTTTCTCAGGACGGCAAAGAACGGGTGCGGCTGACGACCGACGGGCACTGCCGCAGATTCACTCCGATCTGGTCGCCGGACAGTAAGAAGCTGGCTTTTGCGGATAAAGATTGGAATTTGTATTATATCGATATAGCCACAAAGAAGCAGACGAAAATCGATAAGGGCACCAAAAGCCCGATTCGGACATATACCTGGTCGCCTGACAGCAAATTGCTGGCGTACGGCAAATCGGCTGATAACGATATCGCGGCCATATATATTTATTCTTTGAGCGATGCGGCCATTCATCAGGTAACGCCGGCTCATACCCATGACTACTCCCCGGCTTTTGATCCGAGCGGGAAATATCTCTATTTCCTATCGGACCGGAATTTCAATCCGTTAATAGGCGATTACGAATTTACGTCGGTCAATACATCTATCACCAATCTTTATCTTTTGCTTCTCTCGACAAGCGAGAAATCGCCCTTTGCTCCGAAGAGCGACGAGGTAGCCATATCGGAAGCTAAGGATGAAAATAAAGATGATAAGGCGGCCGGCAAAAAGGAAGATGAAAAAGGCGATAAAGGGGAAAAAGAGAAAAAGCCGGTTGATGTCAAAATCGACTACGACGGTATCTATGATCGTCAAGTGGCGTTTGACCTTCCGGCCGGAAATTACGGCGGATTAGCGGCTATTTCCGGCGCGGTCTTTTATATGTCCTACCCGATGAGGGGCCTGGAGGGAAAAATCGGGGACGGCGAAATGGTCCTGCATAAATATATTATCGAGGATAAGAAAGATAATGAGTTTGCGGCCGGCGCGGATAATTACTCCATTGCGGCCAATAACGAGAAGATGATTATCAGAAAGGGACGGGATTATTTCATTTGCGGTACCGCCGGGAAAAAGGCCGATTTCGAGGAGGCCCGGGTGGACCTGTCAAAAATGGAAATGGTGGTGGATCACGCGCAGGAATACCGGCAGATGTACAACGAAGCCTGGCGGATGATGCGGGATTTCTTTTATGATCCCAATATGCACGGAGTCGATTGGAAGAAAATCCATGACCGTTTCGAACCGCTCGTGCCGTATGTAATCAATCGATATGATTTCACTTATATTCTGGCCGAAATGATCGGCTCCTTATGCTGTTCGCACACCTACACCGGCGGGGGTGAAATGCCAAGAGTCGCTCCCAGCAATACGGGACTTTTCGGCTGTGATTTTGCAGTCGATCGCGCCGCCAACCGGATAAAAATCTCCCGTATCCTGAAAGGCGAAAACTGGGATGAGGGACTTCGTTCCCCGCTCGAGGAGCCCGGTGTCGATGTCAAAGAGGGGGATTTTCTGCTGGCCATAAACGGTCAGGATGTCACCGCGGCAATAGATCCGTATTCACTGACCGGCAACACGGCCGGGGAAACGATCACCCTCACCGTCAACAGCCGCCCGTCGAAAGACGGCGCGCGGGAGGTGACAATCAGGCCAATCGATTCCGAAGAACTGCTGAGATATTACAATTGGGTGGACGAGAGACGTCATATAGTAGATTCCGCCTCCGGCGGCAAGATCGGATATATCCATATACCCGATATGGAAGGATTCGGTCTGACTCGCTTCATGAAAATGTTCTATAATCAGGAAAACAAAGAGGGGTTGCTTCTGGATGACCGCTATAACGGCGGCGGCTTTGTTTCGCATTTGATCCTGCAGAGATTAAGAGAACAGGTTATGGCGATGGGTGTCGGCCGCGAAGGGGAACCGGAGCCCGAGGGCCTGAATGCTTATATGCTGACGTTAATGAATCAGTATTCCTGCTCCGATGGGGATATTTTCCCATATTTCTTCCGGGAATACAAACTCGGACCGCTGATGGGCAAAAGGACCTGGGGCGGCGTGGTCGGAATCGGCGGATTCCCCCCGCTTCTCGACGGCGGATATGTGACGATTCCGGAAGGAACCTTCTATGATCTAAGCGGGAAATGGGCAATTGAAAATGTCGGCGTTTTCCCGGATATCGAAGTCGATAATCTGCCGGCGCGGGTGATTGCGGGGCATGATGATCAACTCGAGCAGGCAATGAACTATCTGATGAAGGAAATTACAGAGCATCCCAAAAAGCTCCCGCCGCGCCCGGCTCCTCCGACTCCAAGATAAAAACTGCTTAATTTGAGATTTGGCAGTATTGAAACGGCCCGAGTCAATCGGGCCGTTTTTTTTACCTTAAATGTCATATTCCTCGTTGCTCTCTGCGGATACCGAAAAAATACCCGCGAAAATGAAGGATGGGCTGAGCAACACGCTAACGGAGTAAGCGACAAATAGTTGGGTGGAATGCTGTCGACCGGTATTTCTTAACCGGGAAATCCAGTATTCCAGGGGGCATATCTTTATAGATGCAAATAAAGAGAAATAATGTACTTTTAGGTAATTATAAGATGTTGTGGGAATTGAGAATAGAGAATCATAAAGGACGAAAAAAGTCAAAAATTATCATGGGAAATAGAACAATAATACTTGACATTATCCTGATTATTATTAAATTTGGATCAATATATGAGAGAAATTATCTTTATTGTCCTTATTACTTGCTGAGTAGCTGACCAGAGACAGAATAGGTTTTAGTTGAAGAGAATCGTCAGATGGTGAAAAGGGTTAGTTATAATACCGATTATTGTGAAATGATTCACAACACTAATTCATATGCCATTTCTTGTGAATTTATTCACACGCCAAAAGCCTTATATAATCGGACTTTCGATTCTCAAAAATTGAAAATTCGGCGTCTCTTCCCTGCTTCCGGATCTATAATAATTGGCATAATCTGTGGCATCCTGCTTTTGGGAATTTTATCCGCGCCAGGCTCAATGGCTCAGAACGTAATTTCTGTTCCGGCCGAATTTGTGCGTGAATTGCATCTTCCGGGCGCCATGAATCATTTCCTGCGACCGGCCAGAATTCTAACGGACAATAAGGCGGGCGAGGTTTATATCGCTGATGCCGGAAATGACCGCATCTTGATACTCGATCAGAATGGAATGTATAAATTTGAGTTTTCGACCTCCGAGCAGTGCGGCGCGCCGATTGATGTGGCGGTTGATTCCTCGGGACATATCTTTGTCCTGGGTGCGACCCAGTCAGGCGAAGGTATTGTTGAATATGATTACAACGGCATTTTCCTTCGCCGCTTTGTCTCGGATTCCCTCATCTCAAGAACCAGTTTGGGATCAATTGCCTTTGATTCTTTCGACCGCCTTTATGCCACCGATGCAACCGGGCGGCGAATTTTAAGATTTGACGATTCCGGAGCTATAGAGATGGAGTTCTCCCCGACGGCCGATCTGTCCGGGAATCTTCTCCGGGATGTTTCCTACGGAATTTTGACAATATTTTCAGACACAATTTATCTGCCGGTCAGTTCGATCGGGACGGTTTACTGCCTTGATTTAGAAGGCAACAAAATTCGGGAGATCGGTTTTTTTGGCTCCAAAGCCGGGGAGTTGAATTTCCCGGTAGCGGCGGCGGTCATGGCCGATCGGACCATCCTGGTGCTTGATAAGCACCGCTTTGATGTCTCCTGCTATTCCCCCGAAGGGAAATTTATCGGGGAATTCGGCGGCAAGGGAATCAGTCCGGGATGGTTTTATCATCCCAACTGGATGGCCGTGGACGGAAATGGCCTGATCTATATCGGTCAGATATTTAACAATAAAGTACAGGTTTGCCGTCTGCCGGCCCGGATTCGGGAGAGCCGATTGCAGGGGCCGGACGGCACCAAGGAAAATGAAAAGTCACTGAACGGTTCGGGTGACCGGACCGGGCAGAAACTCGATAAAGCATCGCGGGGTCAACGCCCGGCGATTAGTAACATCAATCAACATATTGGAGGTATTTTTCATGCGTAAGCTCCTTCTGCTTGCAGCCGGAGTCCTCTTTGTTCTTGGTGGCACCGCCTACGCATTCCATGACGAGGGTGTTGCCCGTTGTGCCGCATGCCATACCATGCATAACAGCCAGAACAACACCTTGGTCGATCCCAACAGCCCCAATGGCAATCCCTGGTTGCTGAAAGATGCGACCCCGAGCGACGTCTGTCTCTCCTGCCATGCTGTTACCCACGGCAATGAGTTCACCGGCACCCCCTTGACCCCACCGCCTCAGACTGCGGCCGGGAGTTTCATTTTCTTGACGGCGACCAACTTGAATGAAGGTCGCAGCGGCAGTTATCCGGGCTATACCGCCGGCCACAGTATCGTGGCTCCCGGTTATGCTCTGGCGGCGGATGGAACGGTTTTGAATGCTCCGGGCGGCGGCGCCAACGCTTTCCCGTCATCGGACCTCGGCTGTTCCAGTTGCCATGACCCGCACGGCAATACCAATTTCCGTATGCTGTACGGTGTCGGCGCCATTCAGGATGGCCTGTTCACGTTCACGAATCCCGCTCCGATTGCGGAGGGCGTATCGTATAACGACACCGTCGGCAACACCATCCATACCGCCTATCATAGCGGCATGAGCGGCTGGTGCGGCAACTGCCACGGTGATTTCCACAATAACAACACCAAACTGGTTCACCCCTCCGGGCAGGCCCTCGGCGGCACCATTGCCGGAATTTATAACCGCTACAATGGCACCGGCGACCAGACCGGCGGCGTCCAGGCGACTTCTTTCCTGGAACTGGTTCCGTTTGAGGATCCGGCCATGACCACCACATCGACCACCGGCCCGACCGCGTCGAGCCAGGTGATGTGCCTGACCTGCCATCGCGCCCATGCCTCATCGGCCGCCGATGCCGGCCGCTGGGATTTCACAATCAGCGTTTGGTCCGAAGAAGGTGTGAGATCCGGCACGTATGCGATTCCGAATCCGTACCCGAATCCGCTGGCCGATCAGCGCTCGCTTTGCAACAAGTGCCATAACAAGGATGTCAATGACCTCCTGTTGCCGTAAGATAACGGTGATTTGACGGATTGTTTTAATGCCGAATAGATGACGGCACAATGATTGTATATGTGAGAATATAATTTGGAACGCCCGGGCGATAAACCCGGGCGTTCTGATAAAACGGTAAAAAGGTTGACTGAAAAAGTAAGAAAGAATTGGCGGACAAGCGATGACGGGATATATTGTGCGGCATAAGAACGAAGCCGGGCAGTATCACCGTGGAGCCGGCGGCAAATATCGAATTGATTGAATTATGCGGAATCTGACGTCTCGACAAAATAAGAAGGTCCGATTCGGGATAGCGATAATGGCCCTGGGGTTTATCGCCCTCGTTCAGGCTACTCCGACTCGAGCCTTTTTGTTCGATAATCTGCACGGAAGCGCCCAACTCTCCGGAGTGCAGTCGGACAACGCAGACGGCAAAACTAAATCTCTGGGCCAGGATTATACGGTCAATTGGTCCAGGAATTTTATTTCCTATCTTGGCGCCCGGGGTTCGCTTCATTATTATGATATGGGAGTCGATGAAATACAGGGGGAGCATACCTGGCGCCGGGAATACCAGCCCGAAGGGGAGTTATTCTGGAATCATCCCCAATTCACTATCACCGGAAGCCTGATGCATAATAAATTGACCAGCAATGATTCGACCACAAATTTGATTCGCAATAATTCGGCCGTATCATTCGCCACCCGGGCCGTAAACTACCCGATTCTAAAATTCCGTTATGAATGGAACCACTCCTATAATGAGAATAACCCGACCATAAGGGATACTTTGGCCGAGGAAGGTTCGATCGGTAATGCCCGCAATACCCGCTATCGCCTCTGGCAGGGGCTGTTGAATTATTCCACGAAAAATCAGAACTTTTATTATAGTCTGAGCCGGAACAGAAATGAGAATCTTATCAACGGCCTGAAAATTATCGATTGGCAACATCAATTCCGCTGGAATCAGACCGCCCTGACAATCGGCCCGCGACTGCGGTTGAATTCGTTGTATAGTTTTATTTATCGGACGCAGGAGACCACCCAGCCTCCGTCGGCGGCGGTGCTGAGACCGATTCCCTTTCTGGCGGCCCTATATGCCTATGATCCGACGCCAGAATTGGCTCAGTTGGATACCCTGCCGGCTCTGGCCGACGGTAATACAACGATTCCGGTCAATCCTGCGATAGATCTCGGTCGGGCTCTGGTCGATCGGAATATCGGAGTCGATTTCGGATTTCCGAGAGACGTGAGCGCATTATATATTTATACCGATCGGCCGTCTGGTTCGCAATTGAATTGGAGCGTATACGTATCCGCCGACAATCTGGTCTGGAGTCAAATCGGCGGGGCGGTGGTTTCGAATTTTAATACCAGCTACAGCCGCTATGAAATAACTTTCCCATCCCAAACCGCCCGGTACGTGAAAGTTGCTAATTACGGTGCCAATGATGTCCCTTCGGCGCTCGTGACCGAAATCGAAGCGTGGAACCTGTTCACGGAATCATCGCGCGAAACGCTCCGGCAGGCATCGCATCTGATGGATGTGGGCGGGACTTACATTCTTACGAAGGCGCTGGTGTCTTCGGGCGAAGTCTTTTTTCAATATGAACCGAAAGGAGAATTCACCGACAGCCGCAATCAACTGTTTTATACCCTGGGATTGCGCTATAACCCCAATTACAAAGTATCGCATGATATCAGATACCAGGGCGGGACGGAAAAATTTAAGGCCACCGAAGCCCGCAACACCAATACCAGCCTGACCTATAATCTAAAATTGACGCCTGTCAAGGCGCTGGAATTTTCATTTGTCGCCCTGACCAGGGCCAATTATATTAGCCGGGTGAAAACTCAAGAGGCCAATAATCTCTTCTTTTTAACCAAAGCGAATCTTCTGGAAGCTTTGACCGTATCCGGCGACGCCGGTTACAGCCGCAACAACCTGTTCGATGTTCAAAGCAGATATGATATCTGGACATATCATTTGACGGCCACGGGCGGAGTATGGCGCTCGCTGGACGTCAATTTCAATTTTATGTATCAAGCGATATCATCGGAGGCGGTGGGAATTATTAGCATACGGCGGCAGTATCGTTTCGGCGCCAATTATCGGATGACCGAAAAAATCTATTTTACCGGAGCGGTGGCCGCCAATTATGAAGTAAAAAATATATTTTTATCGCAGGAATACAGCCTGAATTGGAATCTCAGCGACAGAATTTCCCTCGGCGGCAGTTATTCTTCGAATGATAACAGGAACGGGGTCCGGTACGAGCGGAAAGGCGCCCAGATTAATATGCGGATAAGTTCCCGAACCATGCTGTTCGCCAATTATTCCGGCAGCAATGCCACATCTATCGGAGGCGAACGGGTCAATTTCGTGCAGGCAGGTTTGAATACCGGATTTTAAAACCGATTTGAGGATCGCATAAAATGAGAATATTAACAGCGTCACTCATACTTTTGACGGCTCTGGGGCTGACCGGATGCGGGATGGGGCCGACCGTCTTCTTGAATCGTGATTATAATTATCAGTTTCTGGAGCGGGTGGCGGTTGTCCCCTTCGATAATTTATCGGACAATCAGGGCGCCGGCCCGCGGGCGACACGCATCTTTTTAGCGCGGCTTCTGGCCTCGGAATCGTTTGATGTTGTCGAGCCGGGCGAGGTTACCCGGGCTCTTGATAAATTCACCGCCGGCGGGCGGTTCAGCGAACTGACCCAGGAGCAGATTCTCAATATCGGCAAAGAGTTGAAGGTGCAGGGGATTTTTGTCGGATCGGTCACGGAGTTGTCGGAACTTCGGAGCGGCAGTTCCACCACCAACATAGTGACTATGGTGGCTCGACTGATTGAAACGGAAAAAGGGAGTACCATCTGGTCGGCGACTTATTCATCGGGTAAAAGAGGTTTTTGGGCGTCAGTTTTCGGGGGCGGCGGCAAAACGCAAACCGAGGCCATCCGGGCCTGTGTGGACGGCATTTTAAAGACGCTGATTAAATAGGACAAACGAAAACACAGGACGGAAATATAAAATATATAATCGTGATATTGGCATTGACCTGCTTCGGAGTATCGGCGTTCGGCCGGGCCGTGCCATCGGAGAGACTCACTCAGGATTCATCGGAAACACCGCTTCGTCTGGCCCTGTTGCCGTTGGCCAATTATACGGGGCAGGCGGAAGCGGCGGCGGTATTCACTCCACTGATTGAAGATCATCTGAAGCAGGGGAATTTCCGATTGGTAGCGGCCGCGGATATCGAGCGCGAATTGCGGAAGTACCGTATCAGATCCACCGCCACAATCGGCCAAAATGACGCCGCGAAACTGGCCGGGGCGATGGGGATCGATTATTTTATGCTGGGCTCAATCGATATATTTATGGCCGGTGCGGTTCCCGAAGCGGCTATTTCGATGAGAGCGGTCGATCCGGGCGATATGTCGGTGATATGGGCGGTATCGGTTGCCGCCAACGGCCATGATTATGTCAAAATGCTGGGACTGGGGCGGGTCAGTTCGATGGAGGAGTTGGCGCAGCGCTTGGTTAAAGAGGCTCTGTTCAATCTGGAATCGGGGCTGAACCTGCAGGCGGCGGACAGACAAGCGAATCAATCGAAGCCGCGCCATGCTCTGGTGATTTTTGACAATCTCTCCGACAATAAATTTGCCGGGGATATTATCACGATGATCGCCATATCGGATCTGGCGGCGAATAAAATTCGTATTCTGGAACCGGGTGCGGCGATGGAATTGTTTCGTCAAAACGGCGAATTTCCCCGGGGTGAAATCGATAAAAATCTGCTTCGGCAACTATATGACAAATTTGGGGTGGCCAGGGTAATTACCGGCAGTGTCGATCTTTTGCGGACGTCCAATGAAGGCGGCGAGGCGACGCCGGAGGTGGAACTGGGGGGCAGGTATCTGGATGCGGCGACCGGAAAGGTTCTGGCGGCGTCCGAGGTGAATCGGCGCGGCACCGATTCGGAGACTTTGTTTAAATTGGGCATCACCTATTCTCTGGGCCGATTGGCCCGTGATGCAACTCATACATTTTTGGAGAAACTTCATGTCTTTGAAAAATAGAGGGCATAATATAAGGGCGCATGTAAAAACGGTTCTCTGCGGAATCATGATACTATTGCTGGCGATGACGAGTGTCAAGGCGCAGAATACAATGACAATGCAACCGTCGCATAAAGTGGAAACGGGACCGGAGGCCCTGGTTATCGTGAATACCGATACAATCTTCACCTCCGATCTCGATACCGCCCTGATAAAATTTCATGCCAGTATCGACGAAAAAGAACGGGAACAGTTCGATTATCATAAACTGCTCAATAAGCTCGTGAATGACCGCCTCCTGATCCAGGAAGCAAGAAGCCTGGGGATGGATAAAGAGGATTGGCTGGTCGCGCAAATGCGGGAAATCCGGCATAATAGCGCCGTGCGGAAATATGTCGCGGATAATTTCAAACCGAATCTGGATATCAGCGACAGTACTGTCCTGGCCTATTTTAATGCCAATTATAACAAGATTCAAATTCGTACGATCGCCGTAAAAACGAAAGAAGAGGCTCAAAATCTGATTGCCGCCGTCAAACAGGGGGCATCGATGGACAGCGCAGCCAATGCGGTCTCGCTCGATACCTACCGGTTTCGAGGCGGTCTGCACCCTATAATGCCGCAGATCAATGTCGAAGAGACCCTGCGCAATCAGGCCCTGAAATTGAAGCCGGGCCAATTATCTCCCCCTTTTCAATATGCCAGGGTTTATGCCTTTCTCCGTTTGGAAAAATATGAGCCGGCCGATACGGCGGAGTTGTCCCTCTTCCGGACGATTATTACCGGCATTCTCAAGACAAAGAAGAACGAAGCGGCCTGGGTGCAATTTATTCAAAATTTGGAGGATTCTTTCCCGGTCATCACGGATTCAGCGGCCCTGGCGGCCGTCAGGGGCGATTCGGCTCGGCTATATACTCAGGATTTTGTTAAAGGGGGGAAGCGGTCAATTTTCCGAGTCGATGACACTCATAAGATTACCGACGAGGAATTCCGAACTATGATTTCCAAAGGGGCAATGGCGGCCAATAACCAGCCGTTCGATACGATTTTTAATAATGCTCTATTACGGGCCCGGGATCAAGTGATATTATCAGCCGCGGCGGATCAGGCAGAATATGAAAATGACCCGATGGTGACGGCGGCCTATAACAAGAGCCTTGATAGTGCGTTGCTTGAAACATATCTTAAGGAGACGATTGTTCCTCAGATTAAATTCACCCGAGCGGAATTTGAGGATTATTATAAACAAAACCCGGATAGTTTTCGGGAGTCGGAGCAGTTCTTGCTTGATCGCGTTATCATAAAAGACTCATCCAAAGCGCAGGATATGGCGCGGCGTCTGGCCGGAGGGGCCGATTTCGAGTATTTGGGTCAGCAACTCGGTGATAATATAAAACTGGTCAAGGCCGACGAGGGGAACGAATGGGCGTCGCTGGAGCAGTTCCCGGTATCCGTCAAGGAGGAAATCAGCCAATTGAAAATTGGAAACGCGGCCGGGCCGTATTTGACCAGCGAGGGATGGATCTTTTTCAGATTGAAGGGGCGCCGCCCGGGAAAATTGAAACCATTGGAAGCGGTCGAGTCGAATATCCGCTCCATCATGTTTCAGCGGCAATTTGACGCCGCCCTGGATAAAATTTTAGGCGACTTAAAAGCGGGCGGTTCTATTGAATATAAAAATCAGGCAATAGCGAAATATTTCGGGAAGGAATAAAAATAAATATGCGCGGCATTGTACTATCGGGTAAGACGGAATGAATAAGAGACGGCTATTCGCCGGTCCCTGGCCGGTTTATTTGTTGACAATCTGTCTGGCGATCGGTTTGGCTTCCGGAGTCGGGGCTCAGGTGAGAAAAGGCAAGCGGTTTTCCTCCAAAGGGGATTGTGTCGATTGCCATCCGGTCGATAAATTCAAGGGCCCGGACAAACATCAGCCGTTTGCCAAAAAAGAATGTCTTTCCTGCCATAAGCCGCACGGCATTGTCGGGATGCTTCGCCTGGTTAAAGAAGACGCCGCTCTTTGTTATTCCTGCCACGATTCGACCGCTCTGGGAATGTCCGGAAGCAATATTCACCAGCCGGCTCAAAAAGGGAAATGCACCACCTGCCATAGTCCTCATGCGGGGGAAGGGAAAGGAATACTGGTATCGCCGTCGCCGGAACTCTGCTACACCTGTCATAATCGCACCGAATTCGAGCAAACTCATCTGCATAAGCCGATGGAACAGGGGTGTTTTTCCTGCCACGAAGTACACGGAAGCGATCATAAATATTTGCTCAAAAAGGACGAACAGGAACTTTGCGGAGATTGCCATGATACCAAAACGCCGGATTTTGCCAGGGCCCACGCCGGATATCCTTTATCATCGTCGTCATGTTTGAATTGCCACACCGCCCATTCCTCCAATCAGGTCGGCTTGCTGACGAACTCGGTGCATCAGCCGATGCTGGACGGCGGCTGTGAGAGTTGCCATAATCCGCCGGGGAGCGATAAGCCGTTCGCCACAATCGAGGCCGGAAGCAAACTCTGCCTGACCTGCCACGATGGCGATAACATGACCGGTTCGGACTTACATCCGCCGGTGGCCGAGGGGGATTGCCTTAGCTGTCATAATCCGCACGGGTCCCGCCAGAAGGCCCTATTGGTCCAGCCGCCCAAAGAACTTTGCTTAACCTGTCATGATGATATCTCCAGGCAATTATCAATGGCATCGCGCCATAAACCGGCCGGCGACGATTGCACCTTATGCCATAGCGCCCACGGCCGGGTTAAAAATAAATTGCTTGTCAAAGAGGAGCGAAACCTCTGCCTCGATTGCCACCAAAAGGAGAAGGATATGCTGGCCCTGCCGGATACTCATCCACCTTTTGCCGATGGCCCCTGTCTGACCTGCCATGTTCCGCACGGCTCGGCGTTCGATCACCTGACCAAAACCAACCGGAGCGATTTATGCGGCGAATGTCATGATGACGCCCAAAAGTGGCTGGCGATGAAAGATGTTCATCTGCCGCTCAAGGCCGGAAAATGCAACGATTGCCATGAGCCGCACGCCTCCGCGCAGAAGGCGCTTCTCAAGGAAGAACGGAATGCCCTGTGCCTGACCTGCCATGCTTCCTTGCTTAATACCGAGGCCGATATGAATCTTCATCCCCCCTTCAGCGAGCGCACCTGCGATGCCTGCCATCTCCCCCATGCCTCGAATGTGGCGGGATTGCTTACCGGAGAACAACGGGAAATTTGCGGGACCTGCCACGACGACGTTCCCGGTGATTCCGCCAAAATGGCCAGTATGCATCAGCCGGCGGTGGACGGAAAATGCACATCATGTCATCAGCCCCATATGTCGAAAATAAAAGGCCTTCTGCTGGATAAACCGGAGCCATTATGCCTCTCCTGCCATGTCGATTTGAAGAAACAGATGGCGGCCGGGACGGTGCATCCTCCGGTCCAGGAAGGGGATTGCCTGGGGTGCCATAAGCCTCATTCCAGCGCCATTGTATCGCTTTTGACCGACAGCATCCCGCAACAATGTTTGACCTGTCATGACGGCGACGATGCGGCCTTCAAAGATAAGCATTTGCAATTAAGCGGAAGCCAGATCGACTGCCGCAAATGTCACGATCCTCATGCCTCGGTCTCCGCCGGTCTGATCAAATCCCAGGAGCATGAGCCATTTAAGGAGGGCATGTGCGATGCCTGTCATGAAACCGCCCCCGTTCCGCAGGAGAAGAAACCATGAAGTCACGAATCATATTGCTTTTGATATTGGCGTTTCTTCCCATGGACCGGGCATTTTCTGCGACGGTCAAGGTCAATGAGCCGACGGTCTGTTACGCCTGCCACGATAAGATTG
>CALMKK010000168.1 GCA_937867135.1 uncultured candidate division Zixibacteria bacterium | reverse complement strand
TCAGCGTGACTTTGCCAAGTTCCATTGATTTCCCCCCGGAATCGATATCAATTTTCCCCAATGCCACTTCAATAACCGCCGGCGGCATATGCCCGCTATGTGCCGAGACGATCTGATATATTATGTTCGCGGTCTCGTTTCTTTTCAATTTGCAAATATTATCGGGAAACCACTTTCCACCGGCAAGATTAAAACCGGCTACTTCATAATCCTCATCTTCGCATTCTAAGGAAAATTGCGTTATGAGGTATTCCACATTATCGTATCCGGTGTTGGTTATCCGGAGCGCGGCCACCGCATTGCCGGTCGCGTTCACCCAGAAACTCAGTTCGGTATTGATACCATCGTATATCCCCACATAGGCATCAGGCCGAGCACTTTTCAACCGGTGATACCTGTCATCCGATGTCCCGTAATATGTCGCCGGAGGCAGGCAGGCCGTTACGTTGAGAATAATTACGGCTAGGAATAAAATCCCCCGGGACATCATTTCTGCTCCGGGGATTGATTGCCCGCACCGGTTAGCGGCATTGTTGAAATTTCATCGTCCTGTTTCTGTCCGAGCAAATACGGAAACTTGCGGCGGCCGGATACAGGATGTTTCGAATCGATCTCATGAGTCTTGGGCCGGTGATGTTTCTTTTTATCGTCGAGCATAAAAACGGTCCCGAGCATCGCCATTATAAATCCGAAAAATTCCCCCCAGGCGCCGTAACGGACGGTCGCTCCCAAATCGGATATTTTAATATCGGAGGCGCTCCCGCCGAAGGCATCGATAAACCGATAAATCATCACGGCCAGCGAGAAGAGTCCGCCGATCAGGGCCGCCAGACGCATGGTGATCATATCCCGCTTTTTCCAAAAATAAAAAAAAGAAACAAAAATAATGATGGCAACGGCCAGAACCGCCCAGAATATCCCGCCGATACGGGCGCCGGAGGCTTCTACCGTCACCGTTCCGCACGATACCCGCACCCAGGGAAGGAAAAAGCAGATAATCGCAATGCCGGCCCCGGAGGGAGTGAGAAATATCGATAGTTCCTTTAATTTCTTCATATAGTCTGCTTGAGGTTATCCTTTCTGACTGATCAAATAACGATATGTTCAAGTTTTAAGCAATATCTAATTCTCGTGACCGAACATCACGGCTGAGACCTCTTAAATAGATGACAGTTGTTGTAACCGGCCCATTAAAGATGTACCGAATGGATTTAAAAATGGACGAGGTGGTACATCACAGGATTAAGTCGGAAATTCGGGCATAGGATAAGCGCCAAGCCGACAAGGGATTATAAAATTATATCGGCCCCGGCACAAGGTTTGTAGTTGTTCCGGGCACGAGGCGAAAATGCCTCTTAGTCAGAAAGGAGACTGAAAATGCGAAAAGGTCTTATCACGATTATTATGATGGGAGTAATCACTCTTGCCGTCAGTGCCCCGGCATCGGCCGGACAGGGAAGTGCCTTCTCATGGCTTAATCAATTTCAGCTGAAGGGGGTCGGTGCCGCCGGTCCGCAGACACATATGTTCCAGATTTTCAATGGCTTTATGTGGTTCCGTGATGCCGACGGCGACGGCATTCCCAATGGGCTTGATCCCGATTACACTCGTCCGCTCGATGGCACCGGCTTTGGAGCGCCCGAGAAGAAAACCGGCGAAGAAGGATACTACTATCAGCATCGCATCCGCACCCGCTATTCACTCAGCGGCGACAGCGCCGATCAGGATCAGGACAGAATCCGTCTTCGTGACAGACTTTGTGACCGATAGCCCTGAATTCATATAGATTCCTCACACCCCCGTATCCGATAAGATCGGAACGGGGGTTTTATATTTCTATAAATGAAATCATCTGTATTCGGTTGGACGGAAATTTATTATATTGGAACAATGGCACCAATCAATCGAAATGAAACAGAACGTGCATACCTCATTGCCCTGGCCCGTTCATCGCTTAACAAGGCCGCATCGAGCGCCTCGCTTGACGAACTGGCGGAACTGACCACTTCAGCCGGGGCAGCTGTCAAAAAGAAGATTTTGCAGACCCGTGTCCCTGACGCGGCCTATTATATCGGTCGTGGGATGGTGGATAAAATCAAAGAAGAAATCAGCGCCGACGGCGCCAATCTGGTGATTTTCGATGATCCTCTTTCCCCGGCCCAACAACGCAACCTGGAAGAAGCCTTTAAAGTCAAAGTCATCGATCGTTCAATCTTGATTCTTGACATATTCGCATTGCATGCCCGCACCGCCGCCGCCAAGATGCAGGTCGAATTGGCCCAGTTGGAATACACTCTTCCCCGTCTGGCCGGCGCCTGGACCCATTTTAGCCGCCAGTACGGCGGGATCGGCACCAAAGGACCGGGCGAGACACAGCTGGAAACCGATCGGCGGCGGGTCCGCAAGAAAATCGCCCATTTGAAGGAAGAAATCGAACGGCTGAGTCAACAACGGCAGACCCAGCGCAAGGCGCGACAGAAACTTTTTAAAGTGGCTCTTATCGGCTATACCAACGCCGGCAAATCGACCCTTTTCAATGCTCTGACCAAATCCAATGTAAAAGTTGAAGATCGGCTATTTACGACACTCGATTCCGCCACCCGCGTGATGTCGACCGGATTTCCGGAAAAAATAATCTTCACCGATACGGTCGGATTTATCAAAAAATTGCCTCATCAGCTGGTAGCCTCGTTTATGTCGACACTGGAAGAAGCCGCCTATTCCGACCTTCTGCTGAAAATCATCGATATCTC
>CALMKK010000167.1 GCA_937867135.1 uncultured candidate division Zixibacteria bacterium | reverse complement strand
CAACCATTCAGGGTCACGGAGTCGCCGACATTTTTGGTGGTTAATTCGCCGCAGGTGTGTGTTCGTTTGACTTCTTCAATTGACGGCAATATTTCTCCAATAACTTTATATCGTTTATATATTTAATTCGGCATAAAAAAGCCGATTTTTACCTGCCATGATATCATTTCAGCGCTCGAAAGTAAATAAATCAAGACCGATTGTCAATAGGAACAATATCTCATAAAACCTGTTATCGTCAATAAAGATACGACTACAAACCGCTTGACAATTGTTGTCGAGCCCATATAATCCACTCAGGTTTATAGGCTTGTAGCCGATAGAAAAGATTATGAATATTGCGCGATTCTTAAACGAGGACTTAATAGTCCTTGACCTTCAGGTGGAGCAGGAGCCGGCGCCCGAGGAGAATAACTCCAATAAATGGCGGGAGCGGAACAAGGAGAGAATTCTGTCCGAGCTGGTGTCTATCCTCGATAAAAGCGGCCGGACCGGTAACAACTGCAAACTCCTGACCGATTTCATCAACCGCGAGCGCAAAGCGACCACCGCCATCGGGCACGGCATCGCCATTCCGCATATCCGAACGATGCAGGCCAAGGAATTTTTAATCGGTGTCGCCCGGTCGGTCGACGGTTATTATTTCGATGCCCCCGATAATGAACCGGTGCATCTCTTTTTCATTATGGCCGCCCCGCCCTATGACGACAGCTTTTACCTCAAAATCTTCAAAGGGCTGGCTGAAAACTTGCAGTATGAATCATTCCGGCAGGAATTGATGCAGGCCAAAGAGCCGTACGACATTATCCGCGCCTTCAAAAATATGGAATAATCTATTTCCGCTGATATTTTCCCAAGAGCGATGCTTCTCCCAAAACATGCCCTTTCATCCGCTCCAGTAAAATTGCCTTGGTGATGCCGTTTTTGATTTCCTCGATCGTGAAATCGAATTTGAAATCAAGAGCGTACACTTTGAAATAATAGCGGTGCGGCTTTCCCTTGGGCGGACAGGGGCCCCCGTAACCATAGCGGCCGAAATCATTTTTTCCGTTTGGAAGGGAATATTCCTGTCCTTCTATTTTCACAATCGATGAAACTCCTCTGTGTATCACTTGAGGCAACATTCTGGCTTCGGGAGGAATATTATACATGACCCAGTGCACAAAATCGCCGGAGGGAGCATCGGGATCATCACATATTAACGTATAGGTTTTGGTTCCGGCCGGGACATTCAGGAAATTGAGGGCCGGTGATATATCCTGTCCGTCGCAGGTGAATTTGGCCGGAATCATCTCCCCTTCTTTGAAATCCGGGCT
>CALMKK010000166.1 GCA_937867135.1 uncultured candidate division Zixibacteria bacterium | reverse complement strand
ATAATGAAAGCAGTTAACAAGAGAGATAAAAGAAACCGGGCTTTCATAAATAATCGCCTCCAGAAATAATATTACCTTATTAAAAATAATGGCCTGCCGGACTTTGTCAAGAAAAGCTTTTCAATTCCAGTTCGGGAATACAGCTCAAACCGCTTCTTGCCATTGAGAATAGTTATTCTTAAATTGGCGGCGGATTATTATGAAAAAATTCGTTAAACCGACGGTCGTGGTGAGCCGCTGTCTCGGGTTCGAGGCGGTGCGCTATGACGGCGCCATTATATATGATGATTTTATCAAGCGGCTCGCGCCGTTTGTCAAATATATAACGGTCTGCCCGGAATTTGAGATCGGTCTCGGCGTCCCGCGCGAACCGGTCCGGGTTGTTGAAATAAAGGGAAAGCGCCATCTTATCCAACCGGCCACCGGACTTGATCTGACCGATAAGATGAACCGCTTTTCGGAGAAATTCTTGAAGTCGCTTCCTGAGGTCGACGGTTTCATCATGAAAAGCCGGTCGCCGTCAAGCGGTATCAAAGACGTGAAAATATACGGCGGCAAAGAGAAATCGCCCGTTGTCGGCAAAGGGCCCGGTTTCTTCGGCGAGAAGATTCTGGAGATGTTTCCCGGAGCGGCGGTCGAGGACGATGGACGGTTATTGAATCTTAAAATCCGTGAGCATTTCTTGACTAGGATTTTCGCATTCGCATCGCTTCGGCAAGTTGCCGGCTCCGGCTCGATGGGGAAATTGGTCGCCTTTCATTCCGAAAATAAACTCCTTTTGATGTCATCGAGCCAGAAAGAGATGCGGCTTCTGGGGAAAATTGTGGCCAACCACGCCAAAAGAAAATTCCCCGAAATCGTCAAAGAGTATGATACTCATTTCCGACAGGCCCTGTCCCGCCCGGCCCGCGAAAGCGCCAATGTCAACACCCTGATGCATGCTCTGGGGTATTTTTCCGATAGATTGAATCCCAGGGAAAAAAAGCACTTTCTGGATATGCTGGAGAAATATCGAAATCGCAAAGCGCCCCTTCCGGCGGTGACCGGTATCATGCATTCCTGGGTGATCCGTTTTGATGAGAAATATCTGGCCGACCAGACCTTCTTCGAGCCGTATCCGGATGAGCTGCAGGGAATAATCGATTCCGGCAAGGGCCGGGAGATTTAATATGGCTTTTGGCCGAAAAATATATACTCTGCGTCGTGTACAGCGAATGCCGATTACGATTGAGAAAGCCTGGGAATTTTTCTCGAATCCGGCCAATCTTCCGGAAATCACACCGGCCGCGATGAAATTCCGTCCGACCTCGCCGTTGCCGTCGAAAATGTACCCCGGCCTTCTGATTATGTATACCGTATCGCCGATTCTGGGAATCCCCTTGAAGTGGGTGACGGAAATTACTCATATTAACGAGCCGAAAATGTTTGCCGATGAACAGCGTTTCGGACCGTACAAATTCTGGCATCACCGGCATCTTTTTACCCCGGTGACCGGGGGCGTCGAAATGGAAGATATCGTGAACTATGCCCTGCCGTTCGATCCGTACAGCCGCCCGGCCAATAGCATTATGGTGCGGCGGACGCTCGAGCGCATTTTCGATTTTCGATACGATATTATTAAAAATAAATTTGGATCTCTGATCTAGCGCTTCCGACGAATAAGCACCATGATTGAAAAAGAACGAATCCAGCCCCTCAACGACAAAAAAATCATCAATCGTAAATATGTCATCTACTGGATGCAGGCCTCCCAGCGGGCGGTGTATAATCATGCCCTCGAGTATGCTGTCGGTGAAGCCAATAAAATCGATAAGCCGTTGATCGTTTTTTTCGGCGTCAGCGATCATTATCCGTCGGCCAACCTCCGTCATTATACTTTCATGCTGGAAGGGTTGCAGGAGGTGAAACAGGCGCTGGAAGAGCGGGGCGTTAAATTTATCGTCCGCTATAATTCCCCGGAATTCGAGATTGTCGAGTTGGCGCGTGAGGCCGGTTTGTTAGTGGTCGATCGCGGCTATACCAGAATCCAGCGGTACTGGCGACAGTGCGTGGCCGGGTTGATCGATTGTCCGCTCATACAAGTGGAATCGGATGTAATTGTGCCTGTCGAGGCCGTTTCATCAAAGGAAGAATATACGGCGGCGACCATTCGCCCCAAAATTAAGAAAGTTTTGAAAGAATACCTCCATCCGGCTAAATCCGTCAAATTGAAACGGGATTCAATTCGCCTGCGCCTGGAGTCGTTTGATATAGATGATCTCGGGAAAGCCCTGGCGCGACTTCAAATCGACCGAAACGTACCAGCCGTTGGGTGGATCAAAGGGGGAACCTCGAGAGCAAAAATGCTCCTGGATGAATTTATAGCCAACAAATTGAAATATTTCGATACTCTTCGTAATAATCCGATTCGTGAGGCCACCTCGGATTTGAGCCCCTATCTTCATTTCGGGCAGATTTCGCCTCTGTACATGG
>CALMKK010000165.1 GCA_937867135.1 uncultured candidate division Zixibacteria bacterium | reverse complement strand
GTTCAGCCCCTTTGCAACCATAATAGCCGATATTTTCGCCGACATCGATCTCGATTTCGCCCTTTTTTCGCATATCGATAATAGTATCAATGAATGCCGGGTAGTTGTTCAGTGTAAGGATGCTATTCTGATGCTCCTTCATTCGGCCGGTCGACGTGGTCATTTGTATCCGCCACACCGGACTGCCGGCGTCGATCAGGAGTTTTCTGATATCATATAGCTCGCCCAGATTGATATTGGAAACCTGAGTTATGGCACATGCTTTCACTCGTCCGTTTAGAAGTTTGAGGGCTTCATAGGCTCTTTCATAACTGTCATTTCGCTGTCTGATATAATTATGGGTTTTCTCAGTGCCGTCAAAACTGACGCCGACACTATCAAAGCCGAGTCTGACAAATTCATCGACGACTTCCTTCGTCACCAGCATACCGTTGGTTATCATGGCGGCCCGCGCCCCGTCTTTGATTATTCTTTCGGCCAGAAGGGGCCAGTCCTTGCGCATAAGCGGCTCGCCGCCGGAAAGGGTAATATGTTTGGCACCCAGGCCGGTCAATTCATCGATCAAGTCAAGGGCCTCCTGAGTTGTAAGTTCATCGGCGCGTTTTTTGCCGGCCGCCGTCCCGCAATGGATACATCTCATATTGCAGGCGAAAGTAATTTCCCAAACCACTTCTTCAGGACGGTAATTTATTTTTTCCATATCAACTCCTTTGGGCCAATAGGGCTTGCTGTTGTTTGGAGTAGGCGATTAATTCCAGCATTGGTTGCAGGTTATGTTTCCAGGAGGCGCAACATTCCTCCTCGGTAAAAACTTCGTTAATTCTTTTGGCGGGACAACCTCCCAGGCAGACCGGCAATAGCTGGCACTTGCGGCAGGTCTCATTGATAAAGGGATCAAAGCGAAAAAGCTCGATAAAATTTTTGTTGCCGAAATCGAATTCTGCATCGATGACACCGGCCGCTTTGGACGGATTGCCGATATAGTCAAGGCATTTATAAACCCGGCCTTCAGGATCAATTAAAAAAGAATTAATATGCTGAGCAATGCAGGTAATATTGGTCGGCATCGGTAATTTACCGATCATATATCCATTTTTCAGGAGGAGATTGTAATATCCCACTTCGGATTTTGAAAATTCCGCAATATTAAGGCACGATTCGGCGATATTGGAACAAGCCGGGGTGGTTGCCACAATATGCCCGAAATTTATCCCGACCCGTTCCCGCAAACCGGCATGATCGAGTTCCTGAAGCAGCTCCTGTACAATTTCATCGGTTGTATTTTTGTCGATATTGACACGGATACTAATCAGCATTTTCTCAGAAGCATATTTGAGATTTTCCACAATGGTATCAAAAGAACCTCGGCCATTTTTCAGGGGACGGGTACGATTGTGATGCCGCGCCGGGCCGTCAAGGGTAACTTGGGCGGTGCCAACCCCAAGCTCAATAAGGCGATCGACATTTTCTCTATTTAGAAGATAGCCGTTGGTAATTACCATCGAGACATAGTCGAATTTATGCTCGCGCTGAATTTCAAAAAAGGATTTGGAGAGGCTCTCAATTATATCCATAGCCAGAAGGGGTTCCCCGCCGAACCAGCCGATTTCAAGGCGGCTCAATCCCACGGCTTGCCCTTCGACAAATTTGACAATCTTTTCGCTTATTTGGGGGGACATCCGCCCCTTTTTATTTTCTTCATAACAGTAACTGCAGGCCATATTGCAGGCCATTGTCGGTGCGAAGGAGAGGCCGAGGACGGTCTTTTCATAG
>CALMKK010000164.1 GCA_937867135.1 uncultured candidate division Zixibacteria bacterium | reverse complement strand
TCTTTGAGGGTTCGTCGCAGATATTCTTGAAAAAACTCAGCAGATAGGGATGGTTCGGATCGCTGAAATCGATCGCGGCTACGCCCAATGTATCTGTTGCAAGGTAGGCAATTCGATTGCGGACCTTGACATCAGTTATATACCCCTGCGTCGTAAACCGTCCCAGGCCGACCGGATGAGCCGGATCTTTGATATTAACAATCTGCATCCCGGAAAAGTCACCAATGCAGGCCAGAGAGTCTTCTAAGTCAATCGACATCGCCTCATGACCGCCATAGTAGATATCATTATAAAATCCCACCAGATGAATATTGTAGGGATCGCTGATGTCCAGTATCTTCAATCCGGCCGAATCATCGGCCACATAGGCCAGATTACCCCGCGTGACAATATCATTGGCTTTACCCGGCATATAGTAATCAGGAATCGGTTTAAGGTCCCGGGGGTTCGAAATGTCAGTTATCTGCAGCCGAAAATCCTGACACGCCTTAAAAGTGAAATTGCCTTCAATCGCAAAACCATAGCAGTAATCTCCTGTCTTATCATAATCCAAAACTGCCGGTTTGGTAGGATCGGAAATATCCAGGGAGATCAACCCAGGACCATCAGCATAAATATATGCGTAGTCCCCACGAATCTCAATTTCGTCAAGCGCACGAATCGACTGCACTATGCCAGGACCCAAAAATGTAAAATCGCCCAGCAATTTGGGATTACTCGGGTCGGAGACGTCCCCAATCTTTAGTCCGCCCTTATAATATTCAGCTATATAGCAATATGGCCACTTTATATCCAGACCTGTCGAGCTACCCCAACCTGAACCAACATATCCCAATACCGTCGGATTGTCGGGGTCATTGAGTTTAATCACCGCGGTATTCCCCAGAAAAGTGCTCATGAACATGAGGCTATCATTAATCTGCAAATCATACGGCCCCTGAAAACCATTAAATCCAGTGAAGTAATTGACACAGACCGGAATCTGAGGATTAGTAATATTAACCACCATTAAATCACCTTTATCCGCATGAGCATTCCAATCCGCCACGTAGGCATAACCGCCGCGAACATCGACAGCGCGGGGTTGATTTCTGGTTGCTATACTTCCTATCCGTACCGGGCTCTGGGTATAATCTTTCAAATTAAAGATTGTCATACTGGTTGAAGTGCCCCCAGACCCATAATCAACAACATATCCGGTGTCATTTCGTTTCACCATATTGTAAGCATCATTCAGATGATAGCTCGATATCAAAACAGGATTTTCTATCTGTCCCAAGTCCAATACCTGCAAACCGTTGTTCCCGGCACACAAATAAGCGTGCCAGCCATCATAAATTACATTCCAGGCGTGAAACCCATAGCCGTATTTGCTGATTAGTTGAGGATTATTCGGTTCATAGACATTCATTATATAGAGCGCGTATCCGCCACCCTCACCCCATGCCGTCATAAACAACAAGGTGTCATTATATAATTGCAGATTCAGCAGCGATGTCTCCGTGTAATTCAAGGATAATAGCCGAGGATGTGAGGGATCATAAATATCAAATATCCCCAGACCCATAATAAAGGAAACATAAGCGAATATCCCGTCCTTCACCTTAATGTCTGTCGGGACGGTCCAGAGGGTGCCATTGACATAGGTCGGATAGAATTCATAATCCTGCGGGCGATAGAAGGCCGGCGGCAATGTCGGAACGGTATCCCCCTGCCCGGGAAGAAAGGGCATGTATAATTTCTGATAAAGGGCCGCTCCGTCGGTGCTGTCTATATTGAAATATCTGGCCAGATAAGGATTACGGTAATTCTGCGGATCAGGCTCTGCTCCCGCGAAAAGCCTCTCGGTACATAATATCAACAATATAATTGATAATGAAATTAATAATTGAAATGCCCGCATAATATATTCTTCCTCCGGCAGAGAGAAGTAATTCACTGATAATACTTAAATGATATCGGCATTATTGATGCAAAAAGCAAGTCCTTTATTAGTCAAAGGGAAGCCGCAATTGTCACACGGCTTCCCCATATCG
>CALMKK010000163.1 GCA_937867135.1 uncultured candidate division Zixibacteria bacterium | reverse complement strand
GAGGTTTCTCTCACCGGAGCGGCTGCCGATTTGACCCGATAGAGCTGTAATTTCGGCGGCCAGCCGTGTCAGACTTTCCTGGACGCGGCGGCGTAACGGATTGGAATCATTAATGGCGATAGGCGCCCAGAGACCGGCTGTTTTTTCTCTCTCCAGCCAGACCGCAGCTACACCGGGGCGATGTCTTATTTCGGCCTCAATCAACCGCCGATGCGGCGAACTAAAGCGGCGGGTAAAGGCTCCGCGCAATTCGAGCGGCGGCAATTGTGCTCGCACAATATCGAGCCGTTGGGCGGCCAGGCGCCAATGCCCGATGGCCTCATTTTCATATCCTTGCCGATATTTTTGGTCGCCCAAAGATGTCTGCCAGGCCGTGTATATATGGGGGACATTTCGAGCCGCAGGATTCTTCTTAAGACGTATAAAGGCCGATGAAGCGGCTTTATTATCGGCCGTCATTTTCAAATCACAGACCGCTTCCCAGAGCGGCAACTGGGCACGATTGAATAGGTTGCGGGCCATTTTTATTTCATACCGGCGCTTGACGGTATCGGGGCCGGCAGAATCGGCGTACAAAAGGTGCAGAACCCCAAGAAAGCCCTTATTATTTTCGCGTGAAAATCCGCTCGAGGCAATAAGCATGGCCTTCTTGGCCTGCGGCTTCATACCGAGAGCAGATGCGGCTTCAGCTTTGAAAAGAGCGGCTTTGGCATATTCGTACCGCAGATTCAGGCGTGAAAAAAGACGCAGGGCATTACGGGCAAATTGGAAAGCATCATAGTACAGTCCCAAACCCAAATAGACTTCGGCGCGATCCAGGATGCACAGCGCTTCGCCGCGCGGATCACCCCCATCGTGGAATGCTTTCTCGCAAATATTGAGTTCCAGAAGCGCCTCGTGGAATTTCCCTTCGAGCATCCGGAGCCAAGCCAAACCATATCGGGCATCGGTTGCTTCCAGCGAATATCCGGCTTCGGAATTAATTTCGAGCGCTTTTTGGTACAGCCTTTCCGCCTCCGGAAAATTGAATAATTGAACAAGGGTATTGGCTCGATTATAGTAGCAGCGAGCCGTGGCGGCTTTATTTTCCGTTTTTTCAAAAAATTCCGCGGCCCGGCGGTACAATTTCTCAGCATCGCGATGCTTATCCTGACGGTGAAGCATATTGCCGTAATTGACCCGAGTCTGAGCCAGGTCCGATTCCGATTTATGGGCTTTGAAGGTCCTTAGGGCGAGCCACGCGTGATTTTTAGCTTGCTCGAAATTTCCCAGATACATATACACATCTATAAGGGCGCGATCGATACGGGCCCGAATCATTGCGTCCGCCGATGCCAAATTTCGGGCATTGAGATAAGCCGCCAGGGCCTCCCGATGCCTGCCGCTCATGTGTGTCACGCGAGCCAGAACACGATAAGCCGTAAGTTTGAAAGATTCATTTTTTTCGGCTCGTCGGGCAAAGGCGCGAGCCAGAATGAGGGCTTCCTTCAGCGACCGATGCATGGCCCTCTGGATGAGTCGGTCGCATTCCAGCGCTAATTCATCCCCATTCAAAAGGGAATTTTTTCCGGTCCTAATGAAATCGAGAGCGGTTAATTCTTTCGTGTTTTCTTCCACGATAACTCCGGAAATTCAATTACCCCCTCATTCGATTTGAGCAATATGTGCCGGGGCGGCTTCTTATCGGCCCACTGGAAAAGGCCATTTTCGTCGGAGTAATACACATTCTTGCCGATTACAAGAACCGGCCGCGATTTATATTCACCTGCGGCTTGAGCCACCATATGCCATTCATCTCTGGCCTGCTCGGCTCGAATATCAATCGTGATTTCGGCGGCCCGATAGCGAAGTCGGCGATGCTCAATGGCGCCTTCTCCCCGCACCCCCACTGGTTCCGGCATAGTCCAAGAATCGAAAATCAGGTGCGCCAAAACGCGGGATAATCCATCCACCACCTTTTTCTTCTCTGCCAAAGCGACTGCTTTATTGATCCACCCGGTCGGGGCATCAGCCAGGGGAAGTTGCCCCGCAACAGGAAATTTCAAAAGAAATTCCAGGGCTTTCCGGCATTCGGCGCATTCGGCCAAATGCTTGGCCCTATTGCCCACGGCTTTTTTAGAGGCCTCAATTAGCTCTTTTCTATTTAGATGTCCTTTCGTCATTTTTTTTCTCGTTTTCATATCTACAGAGGCTCCTTACCTTCTTTTCGTTCTTCTAAATACCCCATTTTTAGTAGTATTTGCTTCAGCCGTTCAAGGCATCTGCGGCGGATTGGACCCAAGCTGTTGGCCGGTATACCAAAAGCGGCGGCAATTTCATCATATGACTGCTCTTCCGAGGCAAAAAAGAAAGCTTTAAGCACATTGCGGCAGCGAGGGTCGATTTCCTTTAAAGCAATTTCCAGCTGGGCCTGACATTCCAATTGCTCCATTTCTTCGTCGGGAAGCGGACCTGTGGCCATTAAGGATGAATTATCCCATTCCTCCTCAGTTCGGGCCGCCCGGCGCCTTAATCGCAGAGCCTCTCTTTTGGCGGTCGTCACGAGCCAGGCCGAAAGGCGGGCAGGATCTTTTAGACGGTGACGATTCCTAAATAGCAGCACCCAAGTCTGTTGGAAACAATCGGCACAATCGGACATAGACAATCCGGCCCGTGTTGAAACCGCATAAACCAGCGACTGATATTTATGGACCAGTTCAGCCCAGGCGGCGTCATCGCCCGCAATAATTCGTTGCCAGAGTTCGCAATCAGTCATGGATAATCGATTTCTTTGATCTTGGGTTCAATTTAGCCATCATTTATGGATAATATAATTAATTTAATCCGGTTTTGTATTAAGATTTCCTTGTAGCGCGTTTACGGTCGGATAGTGCTCCTGCGGAATCGTCCAATAAAATTTCCCGTTCCATTCATTATCAGCTCCAGCGCCCTTCTTGTCCAGCGAAAATATTCAAACCATAAAAAATTAATCCCAAATTTATGAACGAAAAGATGGGAAAGAGACTCTGTTACTCTTGAGATAGTAGTTTGGATCCAATGTTGGTCCCAATACGCTCAGGGTAGAAGGAGAAAGGCCGGGCGACGTTTCTCCATGACGTCGTTTGGCCTTTTCGTTAATCGTGGAAAGGAGGTGCACCTGCTTAGGATATGTTATCAGTCTTGCTCGTCAACTGAGACCGTCTAACGGACAAATTATTTGGAGGTTGAGTATGAGGAAGGCTTTATCCCTTCTAATCTCATTGTTTTTATTCACCGCCGTCGCAATGGCGGAAAACACCATTTATGTTCCATTCGAGGGCACACCCGATGGAACTCAGTATGTTCCCGATCAATTTGTTGTGAAATTTAAGAGCACAGTAGTCCCGAGAATTCCGCTTGCGGCCAAGGGAAATGTTGTGACCGGGTTGCCGGCTATCGACGCCTTGAATCAGCGGTACGGAATAATCGCGATGGAGGAGGAATTCCCCGGCGCGAAGGCGGAAGCAGGTCGACCGGATCTGAGCGGATTTAGAATTGTCACTTTTAGCGGAAATTATACGCTGGAAGAGGTTATTAGCGCCTATGCCGCATGTCCATCGGTTGAAACGGTGGAACCGATCGGGGTTCATCCTTTTTATGATGCAATACCTAATGATTACTATTTTGCCGGGCAGGCCTATCCCTGGTATCAGTGGGGATTTGCCGATGCCACCGATAATGATATCGATGCTCCCGGTGCCTGGGAAATTAATCCCGGCAATCCGAATGTAACGGTGGCTGTCCTTGATGGGGGCGTCCGCTATTACCATAAGGATTTGGGCGGAGCCGCCTGGCCCACCTCCAGCGGAAATATCTGGCTCAATTCCGGGGAAGTAAAGGGCAATGGCATAGATGATGATGGCAACGGCTTCGTGGATGACTGGATGGGTTGGGATTGGGTTACCGGAGTCAAGGGGTGCAAAAAAGGGGAAGATTGCAGTACTCCCGATAATGATCCTGCCGATTTCGGCGGCCACGGCTCCCATTGCGCCGGAATAGTCGCGGCTATGACCAATAACAGCCGGGGCGTGGCCGGCACGGCCGGCGGCTGGGGTAATGGAACCGTTGATGCTGTCGGCAATGGGGCCAAGGTAATGTGCTTGAGAATAGGCTGGCTATCATCCGGCGGAATCGGATATGTAAGGATGGATTTTGCCGCTCAGGCTTTCTATTATGCGGCTAACGAAGGGGCCAATATTGCCAGTTGCAGTTGGGGCTCCTCCAATACCAGCGGCCTGGGTGCGGCCATCGATTATGCCATAAGCAAGGGGGTGCTGGTCGTCCACGCGGCCGGAAACAGCAACAATGAAACGGCTGATTACCTGGGCACTCGAACCGATGTTGTCAATGTGGCCGCCACCGACAGCAGCGATCTGAAGGCCAGTTTCTCCAGTTACGGCACCTGGGTTGATGTCTCCGCGCCCGGAGTCGATATTGCCAGTACCTATCATAATTACAGCGATGCGACAAATGATTATTACGCTGTCATGAGCGGAACTTCGATGGCCACCCCGATGGTGGCCGGTGTTGCCGCTTTGATAAAATCGCAGTATCCTTCATACACCTGGCTTGATATTCATAATCGCCTGCAAAGCACCTCTGATAATATTGACGCTTTGAATCCGACTTATGCCGGTAAGCTGGGAGCAGGAAGAGTAAATGCCTGCCGGGCGATAGGGGGAACGCCGGTGCCGAAGGAAATGCCGATTTTCTCGGTACCGATGCAATTTGCGCTTTATCAGAACTATCCCAATCCTTTCAACCCCGGAACCAGTATCTCCTTCTATTTACCGGAGCATTCCCGGGTGAATCTCACCGTTTATAATATACTTGGCGAGAAAGTCAAAACTCTTGCCGACGGTGAGTTTGAGGCCGGTTCGCATGCCATTACGTGGGATGGAACCAGTCAGGCCGGGTCGGGAGTAGCCAGCGGCATATATTTCTACAAAATGACGGCTGGAGACAAGAGTGTTACCAAGAAGATGAGCTTATTGAAATAGGTCCTGAAGATTGTTGCCAATAGAAAGACCGCCGGCTGGGGCCGGCGGCCTTTTTTGCGCATATCATCCAGTAGAAGTGAAAATTATTTTCCCCCGAATACTAATCAATCCGATTAGTCAAACCGGCTGTGTCCGATTTGAAGCAAAACTTCCTAAGTGCTATTTCCGCCGGACAGAATTTGGTGAAGGCCGATTGAATCAAATTGAGTCCGACAAACAGGGTTAGAAACAACCAATACGGCGAAAACAGGGTCGCCAGACTCAATGATAGGACGATCAATGTTCCGGCCAGCAGACGTATCGAGTTTTCCAAAGTCATAAAGGCACCATCAGTAATTGTAGGTTACTTTTAGATAAACATTATCATCGCGGCGAAATTGACCGAACGAAGTGGCATCATGCTTGCCGTCGAAGATGTTTGCACCGACGGCAAATGTTACCTGATCGGTATATTTGTATTCGGTGGAGAGGCGGGCGTAGAGATCTTCGTCGGTGGGGGAATAGAAGACGAAACCGGAAACGGTTACCAATTCCGAATGAAGCAGTTTGGTTATCCGGGATGTAAACAGATGATAGACTTCATCACGAACATATGCATGCATGCCGGTCTGCTGGGCCTTATAAGTGTCATAGCTCGACATTATATCAACCTGCCATTGCGCATTGACCGTCAGATTGGTGGCAATCTGCCGCTCAAATCCCGCCAGTCCCGACGTGGAGGAGTTGGGCATAAGAGGATTCTGCCCGCCGCGATCCTGACGAGAATCGTAATATCCTCCTTCAAGCCAGACAATACCGCCCGCCAGCGGACCCCGCAGAGAGGCTCCATAGAGGTTTAATTTCGGGAAAATCGGCATGGGGCCTTCGGGGGTCATTATGGCACCATTAGGATTCTTATAAAATCCTTTGTAGAAATAAAGAGCGGCATTGAAAGTGCCGACCGTCCGACTGAATCTTGAAGCCCACTCCCCGTTTTCAAATTTGGCCGGGGGTAAAGCAGGTGCAAAATAGTACTGCTCCCCCATGCCGGTTCCGACTATGGTTCCCGAAAAGGGATTAAAATAGCTCAGCGTCCTGCCGTCGGGAAGGCGATTCGGTTCAAACCGAGGGGTCCAGATCAGGGCCACGGAACCGATTCCCCCATAATATTCCATGCGGAGGGCATTCTGGGGGGCCTTCAGGTATTGATCATCGCGCCCGATAAAGAAGGAGCGATAATCTTTGGCAAAAGCATCGTTGATAAAAATCAAATCTCCGGTTCCCCAGGTCATAATTTGCCGGCCCAGTTTGAGATCGATATGACTTCCCAGGCGTGTTTTCAGGTATGCTTCCCGCAGTTCCCAGATATAATTATCGTTGTTTTGACCGTCGCGAGTGCCGTCATAAGTGAAATCAAGGCGGCCGAAAAACTCGCTTTTATCATTAATCTGTTCCAGGCGGAGTTGCAGGCGGCTTTCATTGGCGGTCTGTTCGGACGAGGTGGGATTTTTTTCATCGAGCCGTCCGCCGTACAAACCCTGCATGAAGCCGTCCAATTTGAGATCGGCCCGGACGGGGGCGGCCATTACGGCCGCCAACAGAAAAATTAAGATTAGTGATTTATTACTGATAATCTTTTTCACGGATTGCTCCTTCCCTTACTTGATGTACTCGTGGGGCGGGGTCTTGAGGTATCGCTCCGTGAAAATATCGTCTTTAAGGCCGACATTATAGGTGATTTTGGAGAATTCGACGATGGTCTTGCTTCCTTTTTTCAGATTTTCCATCGAGCGTACGGTTACCGTCGGGATGCCGTCGATAACTTCAATTTTGTCGGCATGCAGGCGACGAATCATTTCCCCTTTATCATCGAAGTATTCTTCCTGCAGCGGCAGATAGGTATCTTTGTCGATATAGGAGATACTTTTGGCGAATCCCTTGTACGGTTTCTTGGGAACTGATTCTATTACATAAACGGCTTTGCCGTCAATCTGCCCGTCCGGAAGCGACTTATGATTGTCTTCGGTCCAGTGCCGTCCCGAGACATCCTCATAAGTGAAGTCGGAACCGACAAAACTGGAATTTTTATCGTCGGCTGAAATCGGCTTGACCAGATCGATCGAGGGCACATAAATCCAGCGCTGATCATTGCCGGTGGCGCTTTTATACACCATAAAAGTCAGCCGGGAAACATCGGACGGTTTTTTGAAATAGGTATAATATTTCTGATCGCCGCCGTCCGCCTTATCGATGCGAAGCATGGTGAATTCACGAATTCTCTCGCCGCCCTTTTTGTCGATCAGCCGCATCGTGACTTCAGCGGCGCCGTCATTGCCGGCATAGTAATATGCCATATGGGATTTCTTCATGATTTCCGTAGCATCCTGAGCCTTGACCGCGAGGTTGCGGACCAAAAGGGCCATCACGGCCAATAACATGATCTGAGTGTACCTTTTCATTTATTTATATCCTTTCAGTTTATTATTTACGTCTAAGCCACTTGATGAGTCGTTTCGGGTTGTTTGTCACTCTTGGTCATTACCGGAAAAAGGCTCTTCTGGAAGGTCTTGGCGATCGCCGGGAGAAGCATCATTGTCACCAATCCCGACACCAGCATGATGGCCAGGAAAAAGGCTCCGACCGTGACATACGGCACCAGACTGGAAAAGAGCATCGGCACAAAACCGACGGAAACCACCAGAACATTGCGCGCAATCGCCCGCCCGACACCCTCGAAAATATCGTGATACGATTGTTTGAAATCATGGGTGCGGGAATAAATGGTGCGCAACCGTTGAATGAACTGGATGGCAAAATCGACGGATAGCCCTAAGGTCAAGGACGATAGGACCGAAATCGGCATATCATAGGGCTTTCCGATGAAACCGATAAAAGCATAGATTGCCATTACGGTAATGGTAAGGGGTAACATCGAGATGAGGCCCCACCTCAAGGAGCGGAATAAAGTCACCATCATCAGGAAGACAATTCCGAAGGCGATAAAGAGCGCCTCGCGCATACCGCTGACCATAAGTTTTTGCCAGACGACATTGACATACGGCAATCCGGCCCATTGCACGGTCATTCCGGTCGGGGGAGGATTCTTGGCCATATATTGATCGGCCCGGGCGATGACTTTGCTGACGGCCTGATTATCGCCGTTGCGAAGTTGCACCCAAAGATTGGCCTGATCGTAATCGCGAGTCACGAATTTGAAAAGGTCGTCAGGATTACCACCGGACATCTCGAACATAAAGAGCATTTGCGCGATTTCATCTTGGCTTTTCGGCAGGGACATTTTGGACTTGTCGGCGCCGAACAATTCATAGCGGACCTTTTTGACGATATCCGGCAGACCGGTGGTCGCCCCGACAATCGGATCTTTTTCCAATTCGCGCTGCATCCCTTCGATATATGATTCCGCTTCCGGGCTCTTGATTTCATCCGGCCCCGAAGTCGCAAAAACCAGATAATTCATATATGTCCCGGCCAGGTGCTCATTCATGGCGACATCGGCCTGACGAATGGGATGGGACTTCTTGAACCATTTAACCGGATTATCATTGACGACAATAAGCGACAAGCCCACCGCCGAGATTGCCACCACCGCCATGGCCGTGGCAATGATACCTTTATTGTGGCTGGCCGAATAATCGCGCAGAAAATGAAGCAGCCGTGCGAGCGGGCCGTGGGCGTCGTCAGCTTCGGCAAAACGATGCAGAGTCTTTTCCGAAATGAGCATTCCAATCGCAGGATTAATGGCCAGCGACAAGAACCACGCCACCATAGTTCCGAATCCAACAAATATGCCGAAGACCTGCACCGGCGGAATCGGCGTTACGGCCAGAGCCAGAAAACCGACTGCCGCGGTTGACGAAACAAAGAGCATCGGAACAAACAATTCGTTGATGGAGTGGCGGATGGCGGCATCTTTATGTTTGTTTTTCTTATAATGAGCGTGGAATTCCGATATGATGTAAATCGAATTCAAAACTGCAATCGGTATTAAAAAAATGGGAATCATGGAAGCCATTATATGCACGGTATTGCCGGTCAGAATCAAAAGCCCCATGGCCCATACGACTGCCATTATCGCCACCACCATCGGTGCGATAATCACTTTCATATTGCGGAAGAACAGGAACAACAGAAGGAAAATGATAATAAATGTGGCCGGCGCGGCATAAGCCATCTGGGCGAACATCTGAGCCCCGAAAGAATCCTGCGCCACCGGTAAACCGGCGATATGATATTTGGCTCCCCCGCCGTACTGCTTGGTTATGGTCGTGATTTCTCCGGCTATTCGGTTGGACATATCTTTTGATTGAATCGGGATAAAAAGGGCAATGGCTTTGCCGTCATCTGACGCCAATTTCCCCCGCAGGACCGGATTGCTTTTAATACGGCTTAAAATGTAATCAGCCTCGGCTTGAGTGGAGATTTCACCGGCCATCAGCGGCTCAATTATGATGGCATTCCCGGCGCCCTGCTTGATATCATCGACTGTTGAAGGAGCCAGGATATCATCCACGATGACGCCGTCAATTTTTTCAATTTCCTCGGTAATTTTATAGATCCGGTTGAGTTGATCGGGAGTAAATGCCCCCTTATCATTTATCACGCCGACGGCAATAAAATCGTGGAGGGCGAAATTTTCTTTGGTTTGTTCATCAAAGACCCGCACCGGCTCATCCTTTTTGAGCATGTTTTGCGGATCGGTATCGATTTTCATTTTAGGGAATTGCGCCCCGAAGAAGGCGGTTATCAACACTGCCAGACTGATAACAAGCCAGGGATGTTTAGTGGAAAAATTAGTCAGCCCTTTTTTCATTCATATGCCTTTCGCAAAATAATTTCTGTTGCATGAAAGATTAGATAGAAAGAGAGTAGAAATGATTCAGGTGATAGGCGAAATAAATGCAAATTAGTCAATAATCCAATTGCGTATAAGAACTTACTGCTTTAAAAAATCCGGCGTAAATTTAGATTATTTCAGGCGATTATAAGAATTTGGAGAGGAACGGCGGGGAGAATCAAGAACGGCCAAACTTTTTTTCCCAGCGGACTTTTAATAAATTATTGAGTTTTTTCTCTAGATGCGATGGAAGAGGTATTTCTTTTCCATCCTGACAGAGTTTGACCGTTTGACGCAAGGTATCAATCATTATCCGGCAATTTTCACATTCGCCCAGATGGGTATCCATTTCCCGGCATAACTGCGGATCCAGCGTCCCATCGAGATAATCATTCAGTTCTTTTACGTAATCAGGACATTTTCTGGTCATGACTCACCTCAAATTTTGCGGCAAGAAATTCGCGCAGGGCCAGACGGGCCCGCAATATTCTCGATTTGGCGGCCGCTTCGGTTTCTCCGATCAGAGCAGCGACTTCTTTCACGGATAAATCCTCAATAAAACGGAGTATGAAGGCTTCGCGATAAATATACGGCAGTTCCGACAGACCTTCTTCGATAATGTGACGCAATTCTTTCGATTCAAGTTTGCGATGGGGATCCTCCCACTCGAATAAAGAATGATGCGCCGCACCTTTTTCCGGCCTGCCATTGTGGCCCGGCATAAAATCTTCAATACTTTGCAGATCACGC
>CALMKK010000162.1 GCA_937867135.1 uncultured candidate division Zixibacteria bacterium | reverse complement strand
GGATGTTCCTTCATTAAATGTGATCCGACGACCAGGATCAAATCCGACTCTTCAATGGCGGCGATGCTGAATTTCCGGCCGGTCAATTTGGAGTAAAAATCACCGTATTTTTCCGGAAGCATCTTATATTCCGACCGAAAATCGATATTATTGGAATGTATCACGGTCCGGAAAAATTTGGATAAGGCATAAAGGCTGTTGGAATCCATTGTCGGCGAAGTTAATCCACCAATGCAAACTCCGCCTTTTTTTTCTTTGATATCCCTAAACTTTCGGGCAATCAGCTCAATCGCTTCATCCCAGGTGGATGATACTTGCTTATTGCCTTTTTTTATAAGCGGATTAAGCAGCCGGCTATCGGAATTGGTAATTTGGTATCCATAGCGCCCGATATCGCAAAGCCAACCTTCGTCAATGGCGTCGTTTCTGCGGGATGTAGTCCGATAGATATGATTGCGGTCTATCCATAAAGTTAGATTACAGCCATCGGCACAAAAGGAACATATCGAATCGATTTTTTGTGTTTTCCAAACTCTGATTTTATACCGCCAATCGGTGTTGGTTAGTGCCCCGACCGGGCAAATTTCAACAAGATTGCCCGAATAAATGGAATCAACTTTCTCGCCCGGAGCCGCATCAATTTCAGTCACATTGCCGCGTTGAAATGCGCCGATGTCATACTCGCCAAACGCCTCTTTATTCGCCCGAACGCATTTGAAGCAAAGGATACAGCGATTTTGATTTCTGATAATTTCCGGGCCGATGCGATAATCATCAAAAGTAGATTTCCGGTCCCTAATGAATCGATATTTCTTAAAATCGAAGCGCGAATCATCTATCCCGTAATTAAAGGTATTATCCTGAAGGTCACATTCGCCTCCCTTGTCGCAGGTCGGGCAATCAAGCGGATGATTAAGCAGAATAAACTCCAATACCGCTTTTCGCCCCTGCTTAACTTTCTCGGATTCGGTATTGACCACCATTCCCGGCATGACTTCAGTGGCACATGAAACCTGCAATTTCGGCATTTTTTCGATTTCGACATAGCATATTCGGCAGGCGCCGACCGGCTTCAGTTTCGGATGCCAGCAAAAAGTCGGAATCTCGATACCCATCATCTTGGCCGCTTCCAGTACTGTCGTTCCCTTCGGAACCGTCGTCTCGCGACCATTTATGGTCAATGTCACCATGTTGGCGGTTTCAACCATTATTTAAACTCAAATTCCGTTTTAACAAGACACTTCTTGTTGTCGATATGATATTGAAATTCGTCCCGGAACAACTTGAGGGCCGATTGAATCGGCATAACCGCGGCATCTCCGAGCGGGCAAATGGTTCGACCGAGAATATTGTCGCAAATCGAATCGATTTTCTCCAGATCACCCTGTTGACCCTCACCTGCCTCAATCCTCCCAATCAATTGTTCCAGCCATCCGGTTCCTTCTCTGCACGGGGTGCATTTGCCGCAAGATTCATGTTTGTAAAAGTGTATCAGTCGCTCAATGACCCAAACCATACAAGTTCGTTCGTCAATCACAATGACCGCTCCGGAACCGAGCATTGAGCCGGCCGCGGCCAATGATTCATAATCCAGCGGGGTATCTATTTGATTGGGAAGCAAGAACGGGGTCGATGAACCGCCAGGAATGATGGCTTTCAGCTTATGTCCATCAAGCATACCGCCCCCGAGGTCATTCATCAGATAGGACAGTTTGGTTCCCAGCTCAAGCTCATAATTCCCCGGCCGTTTTATATGACCCGATAGAGAAAATATCTTAGTTCCTTTGGACTTTTCCGTTCCGATTGCGGCGTACCATTCCGCCCCCATATTTATCACCTGCGGCACTACCGCCAAAGTCTCGACATTATTTACCACCGTGGGGCAGCCATACAAGCCTTCGATAGCCGGAAAAGGCGGTCGAATTCGGGACATCCCCCTCTCCCCTTCCAACGAATTCAGAAGGGCCGTTTCTTCGCCGCAAATATAAGCCCCACCCCCGGTATGCACAACCATTTCGAGATCGTACCCGCTTTTAAAAATATTCTTTCCGAGTATCCCTTTGCTGTAAGCTTCATCAATGGCTTTTTCCATCATTGCCGCCGGATATGCAAATTCGCCTCGCACATAACAAAAGGCCTGATGACTCCCGATTGCATAGGCCGCGATGGCCATTCCTTCGACCACGGCGTGGGGATCATGCTCCATCAAAACGCGGTCTTTGCAGGTTCCCGGTTCCGATTCATCGGCATTGCAAACCAGATAGCGCGGTTTGGGACTATCCTTTGGAATAAAGCTCCATTTCATACCCGCCGGGAAACCGGCCCCACCCCGGCCGCGCAAACCGGATTTTTTCATTTCATCGATCACTTCCGCCGGTTTCATGCTTTTCAGGACTTTTTCCCAAGCCTTATAGCCGCCATGCGACATATAGGTGTCAATATTGACCTGCAGGGGATCGTCGATATATTTAAACAGTATTTTCTTTTCCATTTCGAGCCTGTTCGCGCAATTCTTCCAGTATTCTGTCAACCTTTTCCCGAGTCAGGTTTTCATAAAACTTATCGTTTATCTGCATCATCGGGGCCGTTGCACAACTCCCCAGACATTCTACCGATATGAGTGTAAAGATGTCATCAGGCGTGGTTTCGCCCTTCGTAATGCCCAATTTTTCTTCCAAATAATGGATCAGACTATCCGCTCCCAGCAAAGCACAACTTATATTATGACAGACCTGTATCAAATATTTGCCGACCGGTTCTTTGGGAAACATCGTATAGAAACTGGCCGCTTCCGCAACTTCAATATAAGGAACTTCGATAATCTTCGCTATTTCGCGATAAAGCGCCGGACTCAAATGTCCCTCCTGACGGTATGCCACCGTTAGGGCCGGCAATATCGCGGATTTTCGGTGTGGATATCGAACCATCCGGCTCTTAATCTCGGCAACCGCTTTCTCTTTAAGAATCATCTATCTACTTCCCCCAGCACGATGTCAATCGAACCGATGGCGGCTATAACATCCGCCACCAACCCTCCTTCAATCAATTTGGGAAGAACCGAGAGATTGACAAAACAAGGCGGTCTAACCCGCATACGATGCGGCTTATTTGTGCCGTCCGAAGAAATATAATATCCCAGTTCCCCCTTGGGTGATTCAATGGCCTGGTACACGGCCCCCCTCGGCGGTGTGAATCCCTGCGTTATCAATTTAAAATGGAAAATCAAAGATTCCATTTTACTCAGGACATCTTCTTTTGGCGGCAAAACGATTCCCGGCGCATGCACCTGATACGGTCCTTCCGGCATTCCCTCCAGAGCCTGTTGAACAATCCGAAGCGATTGTTTTATTTCCTCCATCCGCACCAGATATCTATCATAAACGTCGCCGTTTTTCCCGAGCGGCACATTAAAATCAAATTGGTCATATCCGCAATAGGGATTGGCTTTGCGCACGTCATAATTGACTCCTGAACCGCGCAGTATTGGGCCTGTCAATCCGCAATTGACGGCGTCGTCACCAGAAATCTTGGCCACCCCGATTGTGCGGCCACGGAATATCTTGTTGTCATTCAACAGCCGTTCATAATCTTTTAGTCGTTCCGGGATAACCTTCAGAATATTTTTGACCTTCTTGTCGAAATCCTCCGGCAAATCATACGCCAGACCGCCGATACGGAAATAGGTGGACATCATTCTCTGTCCGGACACCGCTTCATAAATATCGATAATCAATTCCCGTTCGCGGAAGGCGTAAAGAAGCATTGACATCGCCCCCAAATCCAGGGCATGGGTTCCCACCCAAACCAGATGTGAGGCAATCCTGGTCAGCTCCGTCAAAAGAACTCGAGCATAAATGACTTTGGGGGGCATTTCCAAACCCAACAATTTCTCTAAGGCCAAACAGAATCCCAGATTATTCGACATCGGCGCGAGATAATCCATCCGATCGGTCATCGGGATGACTTTATAGTACAATTTTGCCTCGGCGTTCTTCTCTATTCCGGTGTGAAGATATCCGATTACAGGAGTCGCTTTAACTACGGTTTCGCCGTCCAATTCCAACTGCACACGGAGTACACCATGAGTAGCCGGATGTTGCGGCCCCATATTGAGAATCATGGTTCTTTTGCCGGTGGCGGTTTCGTTCACTTGATAACCTCCGGCGGTTCATTCTTATTATATGAAAATCGGGGGATTTCATAAGTAAGCGGGAAATCTTTGCGGAGAGGATATCCCTCCAATTCGTCGGGCGTGACAATTTTGATCAAATCGGGATGGCCGACAAAAATGATTCCCATCAAGTCATATACTTCCCGCTCCAGCCAATTGGCGGTCTGCCATAACGGGCATAAGGTATCAATCATCGGATTATCCCCGGCGAGCCGCACTTTTATCAGAAGCCGATAGTGATTTTTAAGAGAATACAGATTATAAATTACTTCAAATCGACCCTGGGCTTCTTCTTTGTCCCCCATCCAATCCAGGGAGCAAACATCCATCAGAAAACTAAAATCAAGACCCTCTTTCAGACCCCGGCAGAGTTCGAGCAGGTATTCCTTATTTATATAAAAAGAC
>CALMKK010000161.1 GCA_937867135.1 uncultured candidate division Zixibacteria bacterium | reverse complement strand
TTTTAGTTGACTCACACAAGGATAAATCTAAATTCCTGATATATAATCAGGAGGAAATAAGTCTTTTTCTAATCATAAAAAAGAAGTGCCGATATGAAAAAATTGACCACCGCCGCGATAATTATTTTGCTGGTTATCGGGGCCTATTTTGTTTTTTATCAGGATATTTTTAATCTTCGCGGCGACAAGGCCGATATTATCGCCTCGATAATCCAATATGAAGATACCCGCCGTGCTTCGACCGGTCTTTTGACCTATCTGAATGATCCCGATCCGGAAATTCGGGCTCGGGCCGCGCTGGCGGTGGGGCGAATCGGCGATATCGGCACGACGGAGAGCCTGTTCAATTTATTGGATGATACATCCGCCATCGTGGCGCAAACCGCGGCATTTGCGCTCGGCTTGACCGGGGAAAAACGTTACAGCTCGCAATTACTGGATCGTTGTGTCGATTTTCAGCCGGACCTGCTGGCGGCGGCACTGCAATCGGTCGGGCGGCTCTCCGATTCAAGCATGACCGGGATAATTGCCGAGTTGACTTCCTATCTGGCGCATTCGGATCATCGGGTTCGCGAACAAGCCTGCTATGCCTTGTGGCGCGCCGGAGCGAAATCATCGTCGAACGATCTGGCTGGTATCGCTCAGAATGACCCGGTGCGGACGGTCCGTGTCGCCGCCCTGTATTCTCTGGTGCGGCTCGGAATAAAGGACCCGTTCGATATTTATGCCCCATTCCTGCCCGACAGCGACCCATTTGTCCGCTCCACGGCGATTAACGGAATCGGGCTGGCCAAAGACGATAGCAAAACCTTTCTGGTGGCGGTGGGATTGAATGATAAAGACAATAATGTCGTGGCGCAGGCGATTATGTCTCTGGCGTCGATCGGTTCGCCCAAGGCGATAGAATATTTAAAAAACGAATACGACAATGAAAGCGACGAGAAATTAAAAATATTGATGCTGGAATCATTCGCCAAACTGAAAAGCGATGCTATTGTCGAGGCGGCCCACCGCGATATCGATTCGCTGGAGAGCCCCAATATCAAGGCGGCCGGGATTATTTATCTGGCCAAAATCGACGGCGCCGAGGTTCTTCCGCTGATTGATTCTCTGGAGCAGTTGAAAAACCGCTCTGTCAATGTCGGGATAGTTCGGGCGCTGGGGGCTATCGGCGGCGAATATGTCAAACCGCGTTTGAATGCCTTCTTCAAAGACAGTTTGCCCGATGTGCGCGCGGCGGCTTTCGAGGAATTGATAAAAAACGATGCGGTCAATCTTGATTACTATATCAACGCCGCTCTCAATGACACCGATTTTGTGGTGGCCTCGACCGCGGTCGACAAAATCGGCGAACTGAAGGCGCATCAGTACCTGGGGCGGCTTTTGGCCTTCATGAAAAACGGGGAGAAGGTCGACCCGGATTTGAAACGGTCGATTATAACCGCGGCCGCCGTTTTCCTGGATAGTACCGATGTCGATTCTTTGGCCGAGGATATTGTCTTTCACGGTCTGCAGGACAAGGAATATGTGGTCAGCCGGGATGCCGCGCGAATGTACAAAAATAAACTGGGGATTGATAAAACGGCATTTGTCGTTAAACCGGAAGGATTAATCGACAAGCGGGAAATCAAGAATTTTATTACCAGGTATGCCAAAAATCCCAAGGCCCTGATAAGCACGGACAAAGGGGATATTGAAATCGAATTATATCCCGAAGTTGCTCCCCTGACTGTTTATAATTTTATTAAACTGGCCAAGGAGCAG
>CALMKK010000160.1 GCA_937867135.1 uncultured candidate division Zixibacteria bacterium | reverse complement strand
ATGGCCATACCGCCGCCGTTCTTGTCGGCCTGACGTTTCAACTCATCGATAACCTTCTCAACCGTTCCGAACGGAATCAAATAGCGGAGTTTCTTTTGAATCGGAAGAAGCTTAACCGTCATCCCTTCTTCTTCGGTCACGAAAATTCCTTTTAAATCATCCAATTCAAGTCCGGCATATAAGAAATGAGTATCATCCACCGGGAGGTAGTGGACCCCGGCCTGATTCAAAATCTTCGGCAAATGCGGCTCCCAGACCCGTTCCGCCAGCCATAGTCCGGTACAATCACAGCCGAAATGCTCTTTCAGATAATCGCTGAGAAGAGCAATCTGCCCCAATTTATCGCGGTCGGGAATCGACGGCAAAATCGGCTCATAAAAGCCGCCCGTCATCAGTTCAATCTGCCCCCGATCGATAAGCTTCTCCGTCAGGGACAAATAGTCCGGGTGATGTTTTTCCTGCCAGTCCCAGAGAATTCCCGATTGATGCAAAGACAGCCGTATCTGTTCAAACTCGTCCAGAAGATTCAAAAACGGGGCATAGGCATCCCGATGCGCCTCTTCAAATACCGAATCGAAATTTCCGACCGGTTGATGATTGTGCAGTCCTATGGCCAGTTTGAATTTCGACATTAAAAAATCCTCACGGTAAGATTGATATATTTTTTGGGATTGGCGCGAATGTCATTAACCAGATCATCCAGATTGTCGGCGGTTCGGCGCAGGTCGTCATAAAGGCGGCGGTCCTGGGTCATCATCTGCAGGGTCCCGTTGCCATGTTGCAGATTATCGGCGAAATCGCGGGCCGTGGCGGCCATAATTTCAAAGTCATTGACAATTTTCCCGATACTCCTGGAACTGCTGTCCACCCGGGCCAGAGTAGAATCGACCCGGGCCGAATTCGTCAGCGCGATTTGCTTCAAAGAGGCCGACGCCGCCAGAAAATTATCGGCGGTTTTATCCAATTTGGAATTGTTCCGTTTCATATAGTCCGCCAGCGACTGGGACAACTCTTCAAAATTGCCGACGGTCTGCGTAAATTTGGCCAGATTGGAATCGGATGCCACCGAGGTTTTAAGGGAATGAACCAGATTACGCAATTCGGTTACCATTTCCCCCATCATACCCATCACTTCCGGAATGCCGGTATCATATTGTCCTACGACCAGTCTTTCCCGGTCGAATGGCTTATCCGATTTACCGGGCCAGACCGCAATGAATCTCTCCCCCATCAGGCCAATATTTTTAACGGTAATAGTGGCATCTTCCCTGAGATCAACTTCATTTCGAAGCACCAAATCCACGCGAACTCCTTCTTTGGTCAATTCCAGGCGGCGGACTTTGCCCATCCTTATACCCGAAACCATCACCGGATCGCCCGGACTCAATGACCCGACATCGCTAAATAGAACGGATATTCGGTAATTTTCTTTGCCGAAGCGGTATCCCTGGATCCATATTATAGTGGCTACAAAGATTATAATTGCGGCAATGACCAGCAAACCGACGCGTAATTCTACATTTTTTGACGCCATTTTAAATACCTACTCAATAGTTCGGTAACTTATAAAAACACTTTATCTTATAAAAATCCAGTCGGTTTGAAAGATTAAACTTAATATGATTGACGGATAGAGAGATAGCTATGATAGCGAAACTCCGGAATTTCGCCCTTTTCAACTGCCTCTTTCACCGCACAGCCCGGCTCATGTGAATGTGTGCACCCGGCAAAGCGGCATTTCTCAAGATAAGGATGCATTTCGGGATAATATGAATCCAGCCGCTCTTTATCTATCTCCATAAATCCCATTACTTTAAGACCCGGAGAATCAGCCACAAATCCGCCCTGCGGTAGGGCAAAAAGCTCGATATGAGTGGTGGTATGGATACCCCGTTCGGTGGCCTCGGAAATTTCCCCCGTTTTTATATCAAGACCCGGGATTAGGCGATTGATAAGGGCGCTTTTGCCGCACCCCGAATGACCGCCCAACAATGTCTTGTGATCTGCCAAATTTTTAATTAATTCGTCGCACCCTTCTCCGGTTTTGGCGGAAACAAAATAAATCGGGATATTTATTGCCGTGTATCCCCGCTCCAATTCCCCAAGGATTGCCGGACGTTCCAGATCAATTTTATTGATAATGACAATAGGCTTCAGCCGGCCCATTTCGGCGGCAATTAAAAAGCGATCGATTAATCCGACTTTCAATGCGGGATTCGCTACCGACCCCACCACCGCCAATTGATCGAGGTTGGCCGCCAGAATCTGCCTTCGACCGATTAAGCCTTTGGCCGGACGGCAAAACATAGTGGCCCGCTCCGCCACCGTTTCGATAATACCGCTGCCGTCGGCATTAAGCGTAATTGTGACATTATCGCCGACCGCCACGGGCGTAGTCGACCGTGCGATAAATTTTAACTTGCCTCTGATTTCGCAGAAGAATTCTTGGCCTTGACAACGAACTATGAAGGACTTCCCATGCCCCCGAATTACAGTTCCTTCAACCGCCATGCAATGAATCGTCTTCCTCTTCCGCAAGGAGGTCGCGCCAATCGACCTTATCGTCGTCTTCAATACGACGAATCGGCCGCCGACCTTCTTTCTTCTTGTCCTGGAATCGCCGCTCCTGGTCCTTTTTGGTGGCGTGCTCCCATTCCTGAACTTTGCGTCCCTTGCGGGAGGGTTTCTGCAGTTTTTTCAATCCTTTTCGGTCAAACATACCACATTGATTGTTGAAATAATTAAAAGTCGATACTGAATATATCGGCTAAAGACCATATTCATTTTAGGCAAAAAATGTGTAACTTGAACTTATCCTGACCGGTATCATACAGCTCTTAACCGCCAAAATTTATAAAGCGGCATAAAAAAAGCAACAGAAATCTTAATCAATTGTTAAATTTATACGGTTGATGAGGCCCCTTGTTTAGTTTATATTGAGGATTCGTAAAACCTTTAGACGGTAAATATGGCAAATATAATAACCAAAATTTTCGGAACCAAACATGACCGGGATATCAAGAAAATATCCCCTCTAATTGACGAAATTAACGAAGAATTCGAGAAATTGGCGGAACTGACCGATGAGCAGTTAATCGCCAAAACCGGGGAATTCAAGAAGCGGCTGGCCGAAGATGAGACCGCCGAGGACCTTCTCCCGGAAGCATTCGCGGTGGTCAAAGAGGCCTGCCGCCGCTTGGTCGGAAAATCGTGGGATGTGGCCGGTATCGAAATCGAATGGAATATGGTCCCCTATGATGTCCAGCTTATCGGCGGAATTGTCCTGCACGAGGGGAAAATCGCCGAAATGGCCACCGGCGAAGGAAAAACCCTGGTGGCGACTCTCCCCACCTATCTCAACGCCCTCACCGGCAAGGGGGTGCATATTGTCACGGTTAACGATTATCTGGCCAAACGCGACTCCCAATGGATGGGGAAAATATTCGATTTCCTCGGTTTGACGGTCGGTTGCATTCAAAACGAGATGGATAACGCCGCCCGGCGCGTGGAATATAATAAAGATATAACCTACGGCACCAATAACGAATTCGGCTTCGACTACCTTCGCGACAATATGGCCCAAACCGTGGAAGACCGGGTCCAGAGGGGTTTTCATTATGCCATCGTCGACGAGGTTGACTCGGTTTTGATTGATGAGGCCCGGACGCCCCTTATCATTTCCGGCCAGGTCGAAAGCGACCTTCATCAGCGTTTTGCCGAAATGCAGCCGATCGTCCATGCTCTGGTTCGCAAGCAAAGCAGTCTAATCAATGAAAATATCGCCCAGGCCGAGAAATATCTCAGCGAAGATAATTCCGAACATAGCTACGACGCCGGCCGACTTCTTCTGGCGGTTTCTCGGGGCGGACCGAAAAACAAAAAATTCCTCAAACTGGTCAAAGAGCCGGGTGTCCGCGAACTAATCACCAGCGTCGAATCGGATTACCTGCGCGACAAGAAGCTGTATGAAGTCGATGAAATGCTTTACTATGTCATCGATGAAAAAGAGAACTCGATTAATTTGACCGACAACGGCCGCGCCCAGTTGCCCAAAGCCGAACAGGAACTATTTACCATTCCCGACATAAGCGAGGGCCTGCAGGAAATTGAATCGGACACTACTCTGACCGCCGAACAGAAAACGAAAAAAATCGACGACCTCTATCGGGTTCACGGCGAACGATCCGAAAAAGTGCATTCCATCAGTCAGATCTTGAAGGCCTACACCCTGTTTGAAAAAGATGTCGAGTATGTCGTTCAGGACGGCAAGATCCTGATTGTCGATGAATTCACCGGCCGTCTTATGCCGGGACGGCGTTATTCCGACGGGCTTCATCAGGCCATCGAAGCCAAGGAAAATGTCCGGATTGAGGGAGAATCACAGACCCTCGCAACCATCACCCTGCAAAATTATTTCCGGATGTATGACAAACTGGCCGGTATGACCGGAACGGCCGAGACCGAGGCCCAGGAATTCTGGGATATTTACAAACTCGATGTAGTCTCAATCCCGACCAATGAGCCGGTGCGAAGAATCGATTTCAACGATGAAATTTATCTGACCCGCCGCGAGAAATATAACGCCATCATTGAAGAAATAATCGATTGCTACAACGCCAAACGGCCGGTTCTGGTCGGCACCGTGTCCGTCGAAGTGTCCGAAACCCTCTCCCGGATGCTGAAACGATCGGGGGTTACTCATAATGTCTTGAATGCCAAATTTCACCAGATGGAGGCGGAGATTGTCTCCAAAGCCGGCCAAGCCGCAGCGGTTACAATCGCCACCAACATGGCCGGCCGCGGCACCGATATCAAACTCGGCCCCGGCGTGGTCAAGCATCAGAACTGCGCCCTGCTTTCCCCCCGCACCGATGAAGAAATCTGCCCCTTTATTAAGGAATTAAAATGCCGCGAAAAGGTCCCCTGCGGCCTGCATATCATCGGCACCGAGCGGCATGAATCGCGGCGGATTGACCGCCAGTTGCGCGGCCGTTCCGGCCGTCAGGGCGACCCCGGCTCTTCCAAGTTCTATCTCTCTCTCGAAGATGACCTGATGCGCCTGTTCGGTTCCGACCGTCTGGCCCGAGTCATGAGCAGTATGGGGGTCAAAGAAGGGGAAGTCATCACCCACGGGATGGTCACCAAAGCCATCGAACGGGCCCAAAAACGGGTCGAACTGCAAAACTTCTCCATACGTAAACATACCCTCGAATATGACGATGTCATGAATTCGCAACGGGAAGTCGTTTATGACCGCCGTCTCGCCGCGCTGGAGAAAGAATCGATTAAGGATGAAATTCTGGAATTGATCGAAAGTGTCCTGCAGGGAATTATCGACCAGTACTGCCCGCCTAAAGAATATTCCGAAAATTGGGACTGGGTCGGTATGAAGGCGGAACTCCTGCGGACTTTTCTCCTCAATCTTGATGTGAAAGAATCCGAATATCCGTCATTTATCCACGAATCGCTGTTCGATAAATTGCATGAAGCGGTTCTGGCTTTTTACGGCCAGAAGGAAAAATTGTACGGCGAAGATATAATGCGCCGCCTGGAACGGTACGCGGTCCTGATGACGATCGATAAGCACTGGCGCGATCATATGTACGAAATGGATCAGTTGAAAACCGGTATCGGCCTGCGGGCCTACGGTCAGCGCGACCCGCTGGTGGAATACAAGCGGGAAGCCTTCGGCATCTTCGCTGAAATGATAAAAGAAATCGACCGCGAAATTGTCGGCATGGTTTATAAACTTCAAGTGAACATCCCGGAAAAGACTCTGGAGGAACGGCGTCGCGATGCGGCCCGGGCGCGGATGATGGCGGTCCATCAGGACACCACCGGCATGGGGATAAATTCGGCCCGCCCGGAGGAAGAAAAAAAGGCCGTCAGTCCGATGGGGGAGGCCTCGCAGAGCGGCAAGCCGAAGCCGTTCAAACGAACCGTTCCGAAAGTCGGGCGCAACGACCCCTGTCCCTGCGGAAGCGGTAAAAAATATAAGAAATGCCACGGGGCGAATGAATAACGGTTGTATATCGCAGAAAAATGTATCCAATTCATTTCAGCCGCGTAATCAAATAAGAAGATAATGTGAGGTATGAAAAATATGCTTTTCATTTGCGGCGGGAATTCGTGCCGGAGCCCGATGGCGCAGGGATTCGCCAAACATATGGCCGGAGATAAATTTAAAATAAGATCGGCCGGCATTTTTCCGGCCGGGGTCCATCCGCTGGCGATCCAAACTATGAAAGAGCTCGGCATCGACATTTCCGATTATGAATGCACCATGCTGAATAAAAATTTGATCGCCGAAAGCGAATACGTCATCACCCTTTGCCGGCAAGCCAAAGAGGCTTGCCCGCCCTTTCCTCCGGACGTAAAACATATTCATTGGGAAATTGAAAATCCTGATATAATCTACCCCTCCGAGGAGGCCCGCCTGCGCGGCTTCGCCCGGGTGCGCGATGACATCAAAAGACGAATTGAACAATTGCTTTTGCAGATAGAAAAAGGAGAAATATGAAAGGGAGTCTGCCAAAATTAATTTGGCCGATATTGACCGCGGTTTTTCTGACCGGAGCCGCTTCGGCCCAGGATCAGATGCAAATCCCGGTTCAGCAGTTCACCCTCCCCAACGGAATGACTTTTCTGGTGGCGGAGCGTCACACCGCACCGGTCTTTGCCGGATATATTTCGGTGGCGGTCGGCTCGGCCTACGAGGTCAGGGGTGATATCGGCTCGGCCCACCTTTTGGAACATATGATGTTTAAAGGCTCGCAAAATATCGGAACCACCAATTATCCGGCCGAAGCAATCCTGATGGCCAAGGAAGATTCCGTCTGGGATAAAATCGATCGGGCTCGGCAGGACCTTATTTACATCCGCCTCAATCAGCCGGAGAAGGTCGAAACCCAGCAGAAATATATCGACTCCCTCAAAACCGTCCTCGACACCCTGGCGGCGCAAAGCTCGCAATATGTCGTGCAAAATGAATTCGACCGAATCTACACTCGCAACGGAGCGGCCGAATTCAATGCCATGACCGGCTATGACCGCACCAGTTATTTCGTCTCCCTGCCGTCGAATCGGATGGAATTATGGTTCGCAATGGAATCCGATCGGATGAAGCATCCGGCCTTCCGCGAGTTCTTCATGGAACGGGATGTCGTGAGCGAAGAAAGACGGCTCTCGGTGGAAAATAATCCGGAAAGCAAACTCTATGAGCAATTGATTGGAACGGCTTTTATCGCTCATCCCTATCAGATATTTTGGGAATGGCAGTCCGAAGAAAATAATCTCCAGCGCCGCGATCTGGCCGATTTCTTCAAAACCTATTACATCCCCCAGAGAATAACGGTTGCCGTGGTGGGAGACGTGAAATTGGACGATGTGAAAAAAATGGCCGAGAAATATTTCGGAGACATACCGGCCGGGCCCCGTCCGGAACCGATTTATACGGTTGAACCGCCCCAGCCGGGCGAGAGGCGGGTTGATGTTGAAGTTGAGGGGTCGCCGGCAGTGGATATCGCCTATCACGCCGTCGCGTTCGATTCGCCCGAGCAGGCACCGTTTCAGATTATCAGCCGCCTTTTGGGCGACGGTCGAACCTCCCGCCTCTATAAGGCGCTGGTGCTCGACAAACAGCTTTGTCTCGATATTTCGGTCGGAGCCTTCCCCGGCAGTGAATTGGGCGATAATTTCCCGGATATTTTCATAATTTTTGCCTATCCCAAAGAAGGAGTAACTACGGCCGATGTCGAGAAAGGAATCTATGAAGAATTGGACAAGCTGGGCAGCACTCCTGTTTCCGATAATGAACTGCAAAAAATAAAAAATCGTCTCGACGCCGATTTTATCTGGGGGTTCTACTCCAATCTCGGCTTGGCCGATCGGCTGGCCACGGCGCAGAATCAGGCCCACGACTGGCATTATCTCCTCAAAATGCGGAATAACCTCAAAGCCGTCACGGCCGATGACGTCATGACCGTAGCCAAGAAATATTTTACTCCGGAAAATCGAACCGTCGCCACTTTGATTCCCAAGGTGACAGGAGGCGCCCAATGAAATTACGAATTGTCATTCTGACCCTGGTGCTGGCGGCAATCAGCCTCTCCGCCTATGCCGTCAATCCCCGCGACATGAAGTTTCCGGATCTCACGTTTAATCCGCCGGAACCGACCCGGTTTGTCACCGATAACGGCACTGTTGTTTATTTCCTTGAGGATCATCAATTGCCCGTGATGTCGGTCTCCATCATGTTTCACGGCGGCTCGGCCCATGACCCGGCCGATAAAATCGGTTTGGCCGATATAACGGCCACTTTGCTTCGCACCGGCGGGGCCGGAAAGAGGTCGGCCGATCAAGTCGATCAGGATCTCGATTTTGTCGGCGCCAGTATCAACAGTCAGGCCGCAAGCGACTACCTGGCCATGGTAATGAAATGCCTGAAAAAAGATATTGATCTCGGTATGGGGATATTCGCCGATATGCTTCAGCATCCCCTATTCGATACGGCCAAAGTGTCGATAGAATTATCCAATCGGAAAGATGCCATTCGCCGGCAGAACGATGAACCCGGAATGCTGACCCGCCGAATATTTTACGAAACCATCTATACCGGGCATCCCTACGGTTATTTCCCCACCCTGGCCTCGACCGATAATATCACCCGCGATGCCCTTATGGCCTGCCATAAAGAATACTACAATCCCGACAATGCCGTGATGTCGATTACCGGCGATATGACTTTAAGCGAATTAAAAGAACTCCTGAACAAATACTTCGGGCAATGGCCGAAGGGAAATAAAGCAATTACCCCTCCCCCCATGGCTACGATGCAATATAAACCGGGTGTCTATTACGTCCGCAAGGATATCAATCAGGCCAATATCAGAATGGGGCATCTGATTATGACCGATAAAAATCCGGATCGTCACGCCATGGATGTTCTCAATTTTGCCCTCGGGGGCGGCGGTTTCACCTCGCGCCTGACCGGCCAGATTCGCACTTCGGCCGGACTCGCTTACTCAATCGGGAGTTACACTTTTTACCGTCCGGAAATGGGGAGTTTCTTTGCTCTCTGCCAGACTAAGGCCGAAACCATGGGCCAGGCGACCCAGATGATGCTGGATATCATCACCAAGGTTAAGGACAGCGGCATCACTCAGGAAGAAATGGATATGGCCAAAGAATCACTCATCAATAGTTTTGTCTTCAACTTCGCCACGCCTGATCAAATAGTCGACGCCCGGGCTATCATGGAAATTGGCGGGTTCCCGCCGGACCAGATGAAGAAGGACCTCGAAGCTTATAAAGCGGTTACTCTGGCCGACTGCAATCGCGTGGCGGCCAAATACCTTGAGCCTAAAAACATGGCGATTATTGTTACCGGCGCCAAAGAAACCTTCGATAAACCGCTTGATACCTTCGGGCCGGTGACCGATGTCCCCCTTGATATCAAATAGAATCTGTCCTATGAAAATAACAAGGGCCGCCTCGATACCGGGCGGCCTTTTTTTAGAATAGAAGGCCGATGTTTACATACCAGCGGCCCGGATGATTTTCCGCCTTGCCGTAACCCAAATCGACCGGCCCGAGCGGCGAATCATAGGCGGCGGAAAAACCGAACCCCTGCCGCAAATGACCGAGTTTAATCTGATCAACCGAAGCATAAACCTCGCCGGCATCGAAACGCGCCGTAAGATAAAAATCATAAGGAAGATTATGCCGCAGTTCAAAATTGGCCAGAACCATTTTATCCCCGAATAATTCATCGGTATGAAAACCGGCGAACGAATACGGCCCGCCGATATAAAATTTCTCCGAAACCGGCACTTTCTCACCGGTATCGGTCCAGCCGACCGAGAGCCGGGGATGAAAATTGAACCGTCGCGTGATCGGGAAATACGATTCAATCGAACTGAAAAGTTTGGTGAACCTATTTTGTCCGCCGAGAATATCGGTATTGTACTCCATATAGAACAGGTGTTTCTTGCCCCGATTGGGGAAAGAATACCGATCCAGGGTCTCGACCAGGGAGCGCAGGGCCAGCGTTCGCAGCCGCCCCTTGTCTTTCAATCCTCCCGGAAAATATTTATTGTTTATCTCCTCCCAGCGAATCTCCCCGGTGACCGTTCCCAACCGCGCGATTTGCTGACCGAGAATAAACTCCAGCCCCTGCCTCTCCTCGCGCCGCGACCCTTCCGAATCTCCCCCGGAATCATACAAAATTCTGTTCAAGATATTGTAATACGCCCGGGCGCGGTACGTCAGGTAAGTGGAGAAAAAGCGATCTGTTTTGAGCGACACTTCATATTTTTGGCGCCACCGGCCGTACTGCGCATGCATCATGAATTCCTGACCAGTGCCGAAAAGATTGTCATCGAGGAGTTCCGCGAATTCCTCACTCCGATATTCGTCCTGCCAGTGCCAGCCGAAACGCATCTGGGTATATTTTTCTTCTTCGACATTGATCCGCACCACCGCTCCGTTTTGCCCGGGGAGAATATTCATGGTCACCCGATCGAATAAGCCGGTATTGTAAATATTCCTGATCCCCCGTGTGGCCTCCTTGGTTCCCAGCGGCTCGCCTTCGTGAAACGGCAAATTGGAGCGAATCAGCCAATTCTTGGTGCGGCGGTTACCGGAAATTGCAATCCTTTCCACCGTCGCTTCATCGATATCGATATTCAGGCGGTGATCCGACGGAGAATAATTCAGCCGACGAACATAGGCCAGGTCAAACCCCTCATCCTGATACAATCTGCGAAGTTTCTGCGAAAAAAGATTGATATCTTCCGCCGATAAAGAGTCATTCCCGTCCTCCAGCAGATTTTTGATGGTCGAATCGGGCAATATCTTGTTGCCGCGAATATTTATGTTAAGTCCCCGCAAGTCCGGACGCGGAACCAATTTCAGTTCCAGCCTGACAGGATTCAACCCCGGCGATCGAAGCGAATCGCCGATAAGCGACGCTTCCAGAAACAGGAGGTGACCGGTCCGATAAATTTCATTGACGGCCTTCTTCAATGCAGTCCGTCGAATGTACCCCGGAGACGGTATTTTGACGATAGCGGTATCAAAATTCGGGGGGGGATCGATGATGTGAACCGAAGCCAGATAAAGAGTGTCGTGGCCGCAATTTTGGGATAATTTTTGCATAATCTCGGGAATCGCCTGCCGCCCCGCTTCATAGCCTTTCTCAATCAGAAGCGGCCCCTGGTCAAAATCGGTGCTGTAATACCCCTTCAGATCCGGCGTAATGGCAATATCAGCCGCCGCCAAACCTTCCAGTTTCTGATTAAGCGTCATAATGGTCGTAACCTGTCCGGCAATATCGATCGGGTTATTGATTTTGTCCTTGGGGAGCAGATCGCTGGTGGTATTGACGGCGATTACCAGATCCAGATTTTTCTCCGTCTGATGAACCACATCGACCGGAATCGGATCGAGCATGCCGCCGTCCATGAGTATTTGATTCCCCTTTTCAACTCCGGTAAAAGCCAGCGGGAAGGCCATCGTGGAACGCATGGCGTCGGCCAGATTGCCGCTGTCAAGAATTACTTCTTCCCCGCTGACAATATCCGTTGTCACCGTCCGGAAAGGAATTTCCATTTGGGAAAATGATCCGCCCGAGGTGTAATTCGCTTTCATAGTGAGTGCGGTTATCAAATCGGTCAGCCTTTGCCCCGCCGTGAGCCCCTGAGGAATATAAGGACGAAAACCGGCAAAACGAATCGACAGCAAATATCTCTCTTTTTCCGATCGTTGTGTCAGATAAAGAGCCGTTCGCGACGGTCGGTCGGAAAACAGCGATGAAAAATCTATGGAGCGCACGATTTTTTCGAGACTGTCTGCTTTATAACCGCAGGCATATAAGCCGCCGATAATACCGCCGATCGATGTCCCGGCGATGGCATTGATATTCAAGCCGGCTTCTTCAAGGGCTTTAATAACGCCGACATGAGCCAAGCCGCGGGCCCCACCACCCGATAGGGCCAGCCCCAAATTGTATCCCGAATCGGGCGGATGATAGCGGCTCCCATCCCAACCGATCGAAATTTGAGTGGTATCCGCCGCGAATAAAAAAGCGCTCAGATTAAATATCAGTACAAGTTTATAGAGAGTTTTCACTTGCCATATGCATTACAAGTTTCTTTAATACATTATTAAAAATTGTGTTTGGGAAAAGCAAGGAATATTGTCGTCGCTAACGCTGGCCGAGCGAAAAAGGCTCCAATCTCTCCTGACTAAGAAAGGTCGACGTCGGGAAATGCTCTTTATGGCCGAAGGCATCCGCCTGCTGGAGGAATCGCTGCGCCATAAAAGACTGCCTCAAACGGTCTATTTTACCCCCTCCAACCTGGCCGAAAGGGCCCAGCTCTTGCTTCAGAAACTGCGGGATTTCCGGGTTCCGCTCCTTTCCGTATCGGTGCGGGATTTGAATCGCTTTTCCGATACCGAAACCAATCAAGGACTAATCGGTGTCTTCAAAATTCCCGATTACGGAATCGACCGAATTATTCGGTCCGACCCGGTCCGGATTCTGCTTTTGGATAATATTTCCGACCCCGGCAATGCCGGCACTTTACTTCGCTCGGCATTGGCCTTCGGTTTCGACACCGTTATGGTAACTTCCAATACCGTTGAGCCGTATAATCCCAAGGTTGTGCGGTCGTCGGCCGGAGCCATTTTTGCCGTAAATTTGGTTGATTCGGACCCGGCGGATCTGGCCCGGCTAAAACAGAAATATCGATATTTTTTGTGGGCGGCCGATATAGCGGGCGAGGATATAACCGCAACCATTGGCGAAATGCAAAGGAACGACAAAATAATCGTGGCCATCGGTTCCGAGGCGGTCGGTTTGACGCCGCCGATCATTAAACTGGCGGATCGCAAAATACGGATTCTGCACGACCGCCGGGTAGAATCGCTCAACGCCGCTGTGGCCGGATCGATAATAATGCGCGAAATTTATCATAGTAATATAGAGTTGAAAAAATGAAAAGACGGTATTGTCTGGTGGGTCTCTTCGGTCTGCTTCTGACGCTTATGGTCACGGCCAGGGCCGAGGAGGTTTTTGAGGCCGACGGTCGCTTTATGACCAAAGAAATGGATTTGAATGTGGCGCTTAATCCCAATGCCAAAGTTCTGATAAGTTCGGCGCGGCACCTTATCGGCCGGCTGTACATCGTGGCCGATAACTCCGCGCAGGTTTCATTTCAATATAAGAAAATTCTCAAAGTGCCCAAAGAGGCCACGGCGGTTGATTACGCCGAACTTATCGATATCACACTGGAAAAAACACCCACCGGGGCCAAACTCGTCTTTAAGGCTCCCAATCCCGCGCCCTGGTCGGGAACCGACAACTCCGCTTCCATTGAGGGCGAATTACATTTGCCGGGCAATGCTGCTCTGGAAATCAATGCCGATTATTTTGACTTGAATGTCGAGGGCCCTCTCCGCGCCATTGATAATATGTCCTCTTTCGGACGTATGGAAGTACGGAAAATAACCGAGCGGCTCAATCTCACCACCAGCAACCAGGATATCATCGCAACCGACATCACCGGCGACATATTTCTGGCCGCTACCAACGGCGATATAAGAGTCGAAAAAATGCAATCCGGTTCCACTCCGGCGCAACTTCGCAATCAAAATGGGAATGTGACGGTGACACAGGCTTCAGGAGCATTGGATGTCAAAAACAGTTACGGCAAAATCAGACTGGAAGATATCAACCTGACGATGCCCGGAAGCCGCGTGGCCGGCAGTTACGGGCCGGTCCGCATGACTATTTCCACAATCAATAGGGCCACCCTGGAGATGACCAACACCAATGATGATATCGAATTGAATGTCCCGGCCGATATCGCCGCTTCCTTTGCGCTGACCGTCGGCTCCGATGGAGAAATTTCCGCCGACGGATTAATGATGAAACCGACCGGAGTCCAGAATAACCGCCTGAATTTCACCAGCGGCGGCGGCGGTTCCGATATAAGTATCAAAGTCAGCGGCGACGGCAATATTCACCTCAGGGGAATGGCATCGGGAGGAAAATGAACATAGCCAGAACGATTATTCCGGCAATCTTAATTTGTGCCGCTCTGGTGAGCCGCCCTGTCAAAGGCGCGGAACGGATTATTCTTCCCGATGAGATATTCTACTATCGTCCGGCCTCATCGGCTCTGGCTCCGGAAGCGATCTGGGATAATCCGGCGGCCATATTACATGATACTACTGTCGGATTTCAATACATCGGAGAAATTAAAGGCAAAAGTACGCTTAAGAGCTGGGGAATGGTTTCATCCGGCAACGGTTTGGGTGTGGCCTATCGCCATCTGAACGACTTCATCGGCAAGGCGTATGATGAATACATTTTTGCCGCCGGATCGGAGATTGTCACAGGCTTCAACTGGGGCGGCTCTTATCGTTATATCAAAAACGGCCCTGAATATTATAACAGAAGACATTTCTGGAACCTGGCCCTGGCCATCAGAAAAAGTGAGGCTATTTCTCTGGCCGCCGTCTTTGAAAATCTGAATCGGGGGAAAATCGAGGGACAGAAAAGCGCTGTCGAACAACGTTACGCCCTCTCGTATCATCTTTTGAAAATCGGAATGATTTTATCGGTCGAAGCCGTAACCGCATCGGGCCGGAGTCTATCCGACGCCGATTATCATTACTCCCTGGAATATTTTTCCCGAAGAAATTGGCAATTATTCGGTACCATCGATAATTCGGAAAATTATCAACTTGGCGCCCGCTACAGTCATGGGGCTTATTCCTACGGATTGCAGAGCCGTTTTAGCCATAACGACGGTCCTGTTTCAATCGGTCTTTTTATTGAGTACCGCCCGGCCTGGGCGCCGGCCCGAAAATAATGCCGGGGAGATGCTACAAAAATTTAGTGGGCAGAAATGAAACCAAAGTCTGATAGGGGTTGCCAACGAAGGGCACATTGATTATGTTTCCATTAATGAAGAAATGCCGCATAATTAGCAGATTGATTCATCTTTTTTTAATTGCTTTCGTGGCGGTTCTTTCATTATCGGTAATATCCCGGGCCGGGGAAATCCAAAGCCAACCGGTCTCTTTAACAAAATTATCCAACGGCTTGAACCTTCTGATCATGGAGGATCATTCCGCGCCGCTGGTTGCGGTCGATGTTCTTTATCATGTCGGGAGTAAGGATGATTCGCCCGGGCTGACCGGCCTGGCCCGAATTTGCGAGAAATTGATGTTCGAAGGGACGCCGCGTTTCCCCAAGGGAGAATATACCCGGATAATACAATCCGGCGGCGGTTCGAACAGCTCCGAAGCCTGGACCGATCTGGTCTATTTCTCATCGAAGGGTATCACGACCCTCCTTGATTCCATTCTTTTGCTCGAAGCGGATCGGATGGCCAACATCGACATCACCTATGAAAAACTGTTTTTGGCCCGGGAAGCGGCGAAAAAAGAACGATTATCGATGGTTGAAAACGCCCTTTATGGACCGATTAACGAGGAAGCCTTCAATCTTGCTTTTCGCGCTCATCCTTATCAGCATCCATTCTATGGCTGGCCGAATGATCTAGAAAGTATCACTCTCGAGGACCTCAAGGAATTTTTCCGCAAATATTTCCAGCCGGCCAACGCCACGATCGTGATTGTGGGGGATATCTCAACCGACAAAACCGTTAAACTGGTGAAAGATTATTTTGAAAAAATCCCGGCTTTGCCGTTGCCGGCCCGACGGCCCATTGTCGAACCGGAACAGCGGGGCGAACGAATTGAAATTCTCGAAAGTTCATCGCAAATTCCGGTCGTCCTGATCGCTTACCATATAGATAAAATAGGCTCCCCCGACAATCCTGTCCTTGACTTGACCCGCCGTCTGTTGTACGCAGGAGAATCTTCGCGCCTCTATCGTTCCCTGGTGCTGGATAAAAAATTCGCCGCTCAACTGGGCGGTAACTTGATTGAAATGGAAGACGCCGGTCTGATTTTCTTCTATGCCATGCTCAACTATGATGCTTCGACCGATGAAGCCGAAAAAGCCATGATTGCCGAAATCAATCGTCTGGGACAGGAGGAAGTCTCCGCCGCAGAATTGGAAAAGGTCAAAAATCAGCGCGAGAGCGAATATTATCTCAATAACTGCACCCTCGATCAGAAGGCGGCTATGATCGGATATTATTATGTTCTGACCGGCGATTGGAATAGTCTGAGCAAAGAAATAGCCGTGTCTCGCACCGTGACCACGGCGGATATCAAGAAGATTGCGGCCAAGTATTTCCGTGCCGGCAATCGCAATGTCATCATCCAGAAGCCGCTTCAGCC